>WQTP01000038.1 GCA_009786195.1 Candidatus Saccharimonadota bacterium | reverse complement strand
TGCGACTATACACTCCTTCAATCCTAATGTTGTTATATTTACAACAGAAAAAGTGGCCTCTCAGATTTCCGATGCTAAAGTGCCCGATCAAGACGAAAAAATCACAGTCGGAAACTTTACATTGCAATTTTTCGGCCACGACCATGCGCCGATTGTTGACGATGTGGTGCCGTGCGATAATCTTGGCGTGATGGTAAATGATATTTTAGCTTACCCTGGCGATTCGTTTACACCCCCCCCCTATACGCCGCAGGTTTTAGCTACTCCAGTCAGTGCACCATGGCTAAAAGTTGACGAGGTTTTGAAATACATATCCGCTGTAAAACCCGCGAGAGTTTTTCCGACACACAATGCCCTGCTCAGCAAAGTTGGCGAAGACATTACTTATAATTGGCTCCGTAAAGAATGCACGGAAATCGGTGCCGAGTTTGTTGATTTGCAACCCGGCGAAAGCTTAGATACTTAGATAATTTTCGCAAGTTTATAATCAAACAAATTTTTATAACCTGCATCTTTTTCAATCAGTTTTAATTCAGTTATGGCCGAGCTATAAATATTTTTTGCAAGATTTTTCATCCAATCTTTAACGTTGGTTTCTTCCAAAAATTCACTTAAGATCGGCTCACTCCCACCGTGCCAAAATTCGATAATTTGCTCTTTGAATTCATTGGACCTTTCTGAATTTGCAAGAACATAAAGTGTCGGCAAAGTTACCAGGCCGCCACGCAAATCCTCTTCGACATCAAAATACTCGTCAACGACCTGACGTAGCTTTCGTAATTTTTCGTTCAATGAATGAAGAACCCATGGAAAATTTTTTCCGCGTGAGACAAATGACGCACGGGCCATTACTTCCCAGTAGCCGCTAGCAAAAATACGTGATTTTGGTGAAGTCAAATAACTATTGAGATTTTTGCGTGGATTATGCAAAAATTTTTCATCGTAACGTTCGAGCGAATCCTTGAACATCCGCGCATGAACAAATTTCGTGATATCAATTAGGTCTTTCATCTGTTTATTTGTAAAATCAGAACCGACAATTTTACTAATCGCAGTATGCGTGACAGAGAGAGCATAGGCTAGATTCTCTACCTTTATGTTATCATTTTTTCCGTCATAATAGTCATCAATTCGCGTCAATGCCAGTGTGTGCAATAAGATAATATTTGTGAAAAAATCAACATTCGCAGGTTCACCAAAAAATGTTCGCTCGGTGATACAAAACGGTAATGCGTGACGAACAATTAACTTTTTATCAAGATGATTTTTATGAATCTTGTTAATTTCCGGAAAATTAAATTTTTGATTTTCCAACTCTTCTAGCAGCGCCTTAGTAAAATCACGATTTTGCTTTTCTAGACCTTCAATAATTTGTGCACGATCCATAAAAACATTTTACTACTTTCACAAAAGTTCCGCGAGGTCATCGTTTTTCTATATTTTTTATCGACAATTCGTTTAACTGTTCGATGGTGGCTTCGGACGGGGAGTTCATCATGACGTCGACGCCGCTGCCGTTTTTGGGGAATGCTACAACATCGCGGATGTTTTCCGTGTCGTTTAAGACCATGAATATTCGATCCAATCCCGGGGCGCATCCGGCGTGCGGTGGTGCGCCGAATTTGAACGCGTTCAACATCGCGCCGAATTTTTCTTCGACGTACTTTTTGTCATAACCAATCGCCCCGAACGCTGCGTACATGATTTCAGGGTTGTGGTTGCGCACCGCGCCCGACCCGACTTCGTAGCCGTTCATCACGATATCATATTGGTCAGCGACGATGTTTAGTTTTTCGGCGTCGGTTTTGGCGGATTGCAGAACTTCGAGGCCGCCCTTTGGCATGGAAAATGGGTTGTGTCCGAACTCGATGCCACCTCGCCCTAGCCAATTGGTTTCGTCGAGTTCGTAAAACGGAAAATCGACCACCCATACCATTGCCACGACATTTGGATCCTTTAATTTATAAAAGTCAGCAAATTCGATACGCAGCTTGCCTAAAACTTTGTTGACTTTACTGCGATCGTCGGCGCCAAAGAAAATTGCGTCGCCGTCCAACGCGCCAGTTTTTTCGGTGATTTCCGCGAGTTCTTTTTCGGATAAGAATTTGGCGATTGGTGATTTTATTTCGCCACCATCGTACGTTAAATACGCCAACCCGCCGGCACCCTCGTTTTTTGCGATTTCGGTGAAATTATCGATTTGACTGCGCGACAAATTAGCGCCGTTCGGGACGCGGATCGCTTTGACGCAATCGGTTTGAAATACTTTGAAATCGGTTCCAGCGAACGTTTCGGTCAGATCGACCAGTTCCATGCCGTAACGAAGATCCGGTTTATCGATGCCGTACTTTTCCATCGCTTCCGCGTAAGTAATGCGCGGTGTGTCCGGGAACAACAATTTTTTGCCGGCAAAATTTTCGACCAAATCCTTGAATAATGGATCGAGCATTTGACGCACCACTTCGCCGTCCGACACAAACGACATTTCGAGATCCAGTTGGTAAAATTCACCGTACAATCGATCGGCGCGTGGATCTTCGTCGCGAAAACACGGCGCGATTTGGTAATAGCGCGGCACACCACCGACCATGAGGAGTTGTTTGAACTGCTGCGGAGCCTGTGGCAGAGCGTAGAATTTACCAGGATGAACGCGCGATGGGATGAGAAAGTCGCGCGCGCCTTCAGGCGAGCTGTTGGCCAAAATCGGCGTGGCTACCTCTATAAAATCGTTTTTCTCCATATAGTTGCGGATGAAATGATTGAATTCAGCGCGTTTTTTTATCATATTTTGCATCGACGTGCGACGTAGATCGAGAAAACGATACTTAAGGCGCATTTCTTCGCCCGATTGTTGACCCTCGTCACGCGTAGCCACCGGCAGCGGTTCGGATTTGTTGAGGATTTCCAAATGTTCGACGACCACTTCGATTTTGCCGGTTGCGATATTTGGATTTTCTAATCCCGCGTCGCGTGCTCGTACTTTTCCTTCGACCGTCACGCAAAATTCGTCGCGCAGAGTTTCGGCCATGGCGAAAATCTCCGCTGCGTCGGGGTTAAAAACCAACTGCACCAACCCAGTATGATCGCGCAAATCGACAAAAATCACGCCGCCGTGGTCGCGACGCGTGTTGACCCAGCCAGCTACTAAAACTTCTTGGCCAATTTCATCAGGCGTTTTGTTCGCTAATGTTCTTCTCATATCAAGTATTTTATCACATAAATTCATGAATTTTCAGGAAAGATGTGATAAACTTTCGTCATTCGTTCAACTCCTTGCAATATTTCAGGCGTTTCACCGATAAACTCACCGCCGTATTTTTCGATTAGTTTTTCAGCAATTTTCCAACTGCCAACGTTTTGGGCATGAACACGATATTTTATATAATCGAATTCCAGATTTTGATTCGCCCATTCGACCAGCGCAAAAACTAGTTCGGTTCCGAAACCTTTGCCCTGCGCCGCTTTTTTTAGCCACAAACCAATTTCCGGCGTTCGGTGGTTCGCGTCTTCGATTGATGCCAGACCCAAAAACTTTTCTTCTTTATCGACAATCACGAACTGTAATTTCTCACCTTCGCGGGTTTGTTGAATGGTTTTTTCTATGAATTCACTGGTCGCCTCTAAACTTTCGTTCGGTCCGTGTGCCATCATTTTTGTAACATTATCATTAAATTCGATAAAGACATCCCGAGCGTCATCAAGCGTGATCGGGCGCAAGATCAAGCGCTCGCTTCTGATCGTCACATCCGCCAAGCTTCGTGGTTGTTTTTTCATGGTGTATATTTTACTTTATTCCGCCACTGATGACAACGTGCGTACGATGTCTTTTAATGACACCAAACCGACGACTTTATCGTTTTTGGTGACGAGTAGTGTCGTCGAATTGTATTCGCACATTTGGTTTAGCGCCGATTCCAGCGGAGCATCCTGATCGACGAACGGTGGACATTTGCGCATAGTTTTCGTCAAAACTTTTTCTTCTTGTTCGATGGGCAAAACATCGTCCAGATGTAGCAATCCGACCACGTGATCGAGACCACCCTGCGCCACCGGGAAGATTTTGTACCCCGATGCGAATAATTCGTCGAGTAATTTTGGCGTCAGACCGTCGCGCGAATGAATAAAAGCGATCCGGTCGCGCGGTGTCATAATTTTACCGACCGTTTGGTCGCGAAAAACCAGCGCATTTTTGAGCAGTGTTTTTGTTTGATCATCGAGAAAATCACCTTTTTCAATTAGATGCGCTAATTCGTATTCTGAACTGATGCGTGGTTCGTCGGGGGTCGCGGCGAAACGTCCCAATACTTTAACCCAGGAAAAATATTTGTTAAAGAATTCCAAATGTTTGCCGATTAACTTTTCGACCACGCTGTGCAAAATGCGCGCCAATAGACAAACCAACAATATAACACCGAACGCTATTGCCCCGCCCGCGAGCAATTTCCACGAAGAAGTCGCGAAAACTGTCAGAAGAATCGCATCCACCAAAGCCAAAATCCGCGCCAAAACAACTATCCCGGGATAAATATCCAAAAACCGCGCTAGCGTCTTGAACTTGGTTGAATGTTCCGCTAATCGATTGATTTCAAATCGCGTTTCATTTGTTTTGAATCGAAACGACAATAACACCAGAAGAATCAAACCAGTTAGACAAATCAGGAAAATGTCCATGTTTAAATTGTAGCAGATTAGTGCTAAAATGGTAAGCATTAAGAAGGAGATATGATGAACAAAAGATTGTGGATTGTTTTTGTGGTATTGATACTCATAGTACTTGGAACATTAATTGTTTGGAAAAAGAACGATACGGATAATATTGATATTAGTAATTTTGATGCTCAGAAGTTGTTAACGATTAATGATGTTGGTGATGATAACATTCCTGACCACTATATCGGCAATAAAGATTCTAAAGTAATAGCGATTGAATACGGAGATTTTGCGTGTGCTCACTGCGCTCAGATGGCATCGACTTTTAGCAAGATTGTGTCTGATTACCAGGATCGCATATTGTTTATTTATCGTCATTTTAGTTTGAATTATCCGAACTCGATAGTCAGCCAGTCGGCCGCTGAAGCAGCTTTTTTGCTGGGTGGTGAGGAAGCTTATT
The DNA here is from genome assembly GCA_009786195.1 of Candidatus Saccharimonadota bacterium. Lineage (GTDB taxonomy): Bacteria > Patescibacteriota > Saccharimonadia > Saccharimonadales > Saccharimonadaceae > WQXA01. The sequence goes on along the minus strand of WQTP01000038.1, from coordinate 26,979 downwards.
GGCAAATGCATGAATTGTTATTCAAAGATGATTCAACTTGGACCGGTGGTAAAGCCGTCCCGAATGATCAACGCAAAGAATTGCTTGGTGGTTTTGCCAAAGAAGTTGGGTTGGATGTCGATAAATTCTTGAAAACTGTTGAGAATTATCGGAGTAATGGTATCTTAGATAAAACAAACCGAGATAAAACTTTGGGCAAAAAAGTTAAAGTGAATGGTACACCAACTTGGTTCATCAACGGTAAAAAGGTTGATAAAAATGACATGACGGACGCTGGTATTAGAAAAGCCATTGATGAGGCATTAGAAACAACTGATAAAAAGACATCTTAGCTTTCTACCGTGTTACAATGGTAGTGTGACTAAAGTTAAAAACTCCCTACTACGTTATTGGCGATTCGTTTTGACTTTGATGGTTGGTGCGATAGTGTTAGTTTTGACGTTTGTTTTCGATCGATCAAGTGAGGCTGAGTGGCTGATTAGCAGCTACGCTATCTTTATCTCTTTGTTTTTGTTTTGGGACATGATCCAAACGTTGCGAGAAAAAATGTACGGCGTCGATATCCTGGCGATCACCGCAATCGGAGCAACTATCGCGGTCGGTCAATATTGGGCGACGTTGGTTATTGTGGTGATGTTAACGGGCGGTGAAACTTTAGAAGATTTCGCAGCGAATCGAGCACGACGAGAATTATCCGCCCTATTGGAACGCGCCCCAACCATGGCCCATATATTAAAAGGAAGGGAAATTGTCGACGTTAAAATTTCCGTCGTCAAACCCGACGATATTGTAATCGTCAAACCACACGAAGTTGTACCCGTTGACGGCGAACTGATTTCCGATTCGGCCGAATTCGACGAAAGTTCATTAACCGGCGAATCCATCCCGGTGGTTAAAAAACGCGGCGAAACCGTCATGTCCGGCGCACTAAACGGTGAAGTGGCCGCACGCATTCGCGCCACGGCCGACGCCAAACATTCCCAGTACGAACAAATCATCCAACTAGTGCGTGATGCCGAGAACCAACCCGCACCCTTTGTGCGATTGGCCGATCGCTACGCCGTGCCCTTCACTATCTTTTCCTATGTCATCGCTGGTACGGCCTGGGCGATTTCTGGCGACGCGGCGCGCTTCGCCGAAGTGTTAGTGGTCGCCAGCCCCTGCCCGCTGATTCTGGCGGCACCGATCGCTCTGATTTCTGGCATGAGTCGCGCATCTAAACATGGTATCATCGTCAAAAATGGCGCGGTTATGGAACGATTAAATTCCGTAACTATTTTTGCTTTTGACAAAACAGGCACTCTAACTCACGGTGACGTCGTCGTTAGTGAAGTTGTGATCGCGGATAATTTCAAAAAAGACGAAATCGTCCAACTGGCCGCCAGCGCCGAAATGAGTAGCTCGCACATTTTAGCCACATCGCTGGTCGCCTATGCCAAAAGTCACCACCTGAAACTACTTCGCGCAAAAAACGTTCGCGAAATTACTGGTGACGGTGTGTTCGCAACTGTTGGCAGCAAAAAAGTTATCGCTGGTCGCGCTGAGTTTCTGATTAAAAACAAAATCGTTATTCCCACGACCGATAAAAACTCCACCGCGATTTTCGTAGCTATCAACAACCAATTCGCCGGCGCGATATATTTCATCGACCAAGTGCGCAAAGAAGCCCGCGCCACTTTACGCGAACTGAAATCTACCGGCATCCAAGAAACCGTTATGTTGACTGGCGACCGTCTGGCGATTGCTAACAAAATCGGCGCATCGGCCGGCGTGGACAAAGTTTTTGCCGAACTTTTACCCAAAAACAAAGTTGAAATTATGCAAAAGTTAAACACTGGTAGCGGCCGCGTGGCCATGGTTGGCGATGGTGTGAACGACGCGCCGGTGCTGGCCACATCGGACGTCGGCATCGCCATGGGCGCGCGCGGCAGCACGGCCGCCAGCGAATCCGCCGACGCGGTGATCATGCTCGACGATCTCAGCCGCGTCAGTTTGCTGAGGAAAATTTCCAAACGCACCATCAAAGTCGCCCTACAATCCGTCTGGACCGGCATCGCGCTCTGCGTGATTCTCGAATTAATCGCCGCCTTTGGTTTTATCCCCGCCCTCGTCGGCGCCGGCCTCCAAGAACTAATCGACGTCACCGTCATCCTAAACGCCCTCCGCGCACATCGGGGGTAGGTGCTTTTTCGCAACTGGTGGTTGCGACTTTTTTCGGAATTGCAACTGCAAGTTGGTAGTTTTCTTGTATTAACTAGGATAAAATCACTCTAGGTTTTGCTCGGCGAGCGCCCAAAACCCAATGTAAAATTTAAATTGAAAGGAGTAATGAATGACCAACAGTCCCTTGTCAATCCAAAACCTCTCCAAAAGTTTTGGCAGTAGTCGCGTGCTCGGCGGACTTTCTTTTGACGTGCCAGAAGGGAGCATATTCGGTTTTGTTGGTGTAAATGGAGCTGGCAAAACAACCACTATGAAAATAATTTTAGGGTTACTTCCGTCCGACGATGGTGAAGTTTATGTATGCGGAGAAAAAGTGTTTGTTGGTGCAACAAAAACCAATCGACACATTGGATACGTCCCAGACGTGCCCGAATTTTATAATTATATGCGTCCAAAAACATACCTAAAGTTATGTGGCGAAATAGCTGGCCTCGATACTGCGACGATCGAAAAACGCACAATCGAGCTCATGAATGTCGTGGGTCTTTCTGGCATCGATAAAAAAATCGGTAAGTTTTCTCGCGGTATGAAACAGCGGCTGGGCATAGCGCAAGCTTTGTTGCACGAGCCGAAGTTGTTGATTTGTGATGAACCGACTTCTGCTCTTGACCCGATTGGTCGCAAAGATGTTCTGGATATTCTGAAACAAATAAAAGACAAGACCACTGTGTTTTTCTCGACGCATATTCTTTCCGACGTGGAACGCATTTGCGACAGAATAGCCATAATCCACAACGGACGCATTGCATTGTCGAGCACGCTCGCCGAGATCCAAGCCAGACGCAAGTCCGACACGGCCATCGAAGACCTATTCTTGGAGATATCATCATGAAAGCTTTTGTCGCCTTTACCAAAAAAGAATTCCTCGAGAGTTTTTGCTCTTTTCGCGCGGTTGTGTTGCTGGCAGCGTTCGCGTTAATGGGGGTCATCTGTCCATTATTTATCAAATATGCTGTTGATGCGAGAGGTAGCGACGTGCAAGGTGTGTTCCCTTTGGAATTCACAGCGATGGAATCTTGGCAAGCTTTTTTCGGGGGCATAGATATGCTTGGCATAATGATACTGGCTATCGTATTTTGCGGTATTATGGCAAATGAATTAAGTCAAGGAACACTCATAAATCTACTGACAAAAGGTCTCAGGCGTAGCACTGTTATTTTGGCGAAATTTTTAACAGCTAGCATTTTGTGGACGATTAGTTATCTGTTAGGTATTACGATTTGCTCCATCATAATAATGTGTTACGGGCCAGGCGACGCAATAAATTACGTATTTTTCGCTTTTCTCGCACCGTGGTTGCTCGGTGAACTTTTGATCGCAACATTAGTTCTCGGAGGTGTGCTGCTCAAAAGTTACTGGGGTGCTTTGGTCGTCCTCTTAGTAGCGATAGCGATTCTTAGTACGGTGCTGACCGCCCCTGAAACCCTGAAGTACAATCCTATGTCCATCACTGGTGGATCACTAGAATTGTTGAGCGGGCAAAAAAATCCTGCGTATTTTGCGCCCGTATTTATAACCTACGCCGCCATAACCACTACTTTGGTTGTTGCGGCTATAGCAAAATTTAATAAAAAACAGTTATAATTAATAAGAAAGGAGCAAGATATGAATTTTGCCGACAATATCAAGAAGCTAAGAGGAGCGAAAAACATTAGTCAGGAGCAGTTGGCGCACAAATTGGACGTTAGTCGCCAAGCTGTGTCGCGCTGGGAATCGGGTGAAAGTTTTCCGGAAATGGACAAGATTTTGAGAATACGTGCCCTATTCGACGTGTCTTTGGACGAGTTGTTGGGCAGTGCTGATTTGGATGTGATTGAAAAAGATGATAAGAAACGAAAACGGGCTGCGCTCGACAAAGCCTACCGTCGTCTCGCCATCACCACTGCGATCCTTACCGGGTTGCTGGTTACAGATATCGGTTTTAGCACGATTTATTTCACGGGCAGCGGAAATTCACTGGCGGAATTTTGGTTTGATCAATCTTTTACCTTTGTGTTGGTGGTGCTCATGATTATCTACGCTAGTATTCCCTTTAATAGTCTGAAAAAATCCGTCGGCAAACAAGCCGCGGCGAATCTTTATTCAGAAAAAGAAATAGTTAAGGGTCGCCAAATGCTTGTTCGACGATTATTGTGGGGACTTTTCTTGGTTTTTAGTGGCTTATTCGCCGTGTTCACCACTAACCTCAACCCAGAAAACGAATATGTTTCGTCAGCAAAACTAGTGGCAGCGGCGATGTTCATCGCCTGTTCGGTCGGCGTCGCGTTGATCACTCACGCTAGTATTCTATACGGCAGGTTTTTCAAGAAAAAGATAAGTTAATACTCGCGCCACATGCGCATGGGGTTTGGACCCTGAGGGGTTTTCTTGAATGAGATTTTTTCGGGTTTTTTGGGTGCTGGGTTTGGATGCGCGGTTGTGTCAATGTTATTATTTACAGTGTTTCTGGCTGGGGAATGATGGTTTGGTTTTTTGCGCGGTGACGACGTAAAACGACCGGCCGGCCCTTGTCCGCGAATACGTGCCATTTCCTGTTGTTCGAAACTACGGTCGCGAGCTTCGATTTCGGTTTCAGCTCTACGAGCAGCTGGTGAATTTGGCGAACCAATTTCATTAACCACCGGGATAACAATTGGCGTGCGTTGTGTACGATCATATAAAATCTGGGTAATATCATCGCGCAAATCACGTTTAAAACTTTCTATATCGAGTCGACGACCAGTATAAGCTCGCGCTGCCTTTTGCTTTGCGTAAGTTCGAATTGACGTAATCAATTCTTCACTATCGCGCAAGTAAATAAACCCACGACTAATAATATCCGGTGAACTGAGCAAGCGCCCAGTGCCGCGCTGAACAGTTAGCACCACCACGAAAATTCCTTCGGTCGACATATGAATGCGATCCTTTAAAACAACTTCGGAAACAATTGCGCCAGCGTCGTCATACATCACGCTGCCGGAATGCACGCGCGCGCCACGCCGCGCTGTACCATCATGGAAAAGTTCCACCACATCACCAGCATCACAAACGAAAATATTTTTTCGCGGAATACCGCATTCTTTTTCCGCGATGCGCGCGTTGTGTTCGAGAAAAGTAAAATCACCGTGATTGGGCAAATAAAATTTCGGATTGAGCGCTGTGATAAATTTAACATGATCGTCATAATGTCCGTGACCACCGAGGTGCACTGGTCCGAGATTGTAACTTTGATTATTATTTTTCGAAATCACATCGCAACCTTCGCGAATCAGGTTATCCTCCATCATCGCCACGTGACCTTCGTTGCCCGGAATGCGTGACGAACTGAGCACAATAATGTCGCTGTTTTTAATCTTGATATAACGATGCGCACCGTTCGCCATGCGATTCAAAACGGCATTCAACTCACCCTGATTACCAGTGCAAAGAATACAAACCTGACCATCAGGCAGCTTAATAATATCTTCAAGTTTCATTAACGCGCCCGCTGGCACTTTAAGATCGCCCGTTCTGAGAGCGATTTCAACGTTGTTGATCATTGAGTAACCTGCGACAGCGACTTTGCGACCATACTTGATAGCTTCACCAATAGCTACTTGCAAGCGATGGATCTGCGAAGAGAAAGTTGATATGATAATGCGCGAATTAGGATACATTCCCATCACTTGATTAAAAGTCAGGCGAACTTCAGCTTCTTTGGAATCATTGCTGCCATCGACTTCGCAGTTAGTGCTTTCGTTGATCAAGAGTTGAACACCTTCTTTGGTAGCGATTTCGGTCAAACGTTCCATATCGAATTTGCGACCATCAAGTGGATCTTCTTGAAAACGCCAGTCGCCCGAACTCACCACTACACCAACTGGTGTGCGAATAACTACGCAAGCGCAATCGGGAATTGAGTGATTGACGCGCACTAGTTCCAAACTAAAATGTTGCGACAGTTGAACCCGATCGTGGCGCTCTGGCACTAACTCGTGATATTCAGGTTCGTAGTTAGTATCTTCTTCTTCCATATTTTTTTTCAACATTGCAATAGTAAATTTCGTCGCGTAAACTGGCGCTGGAATTTTCGGAATCATGTGATGAAAAGCACCGATATGGTCAAGGTGAGCATGCGTAAAAACGACAGCTTTGATTTGATCTTTGCGCTCTTCTAACCAAGAAATATCCGGCACAATATAGTTAATTCCCGGATAATCGTCACCCGGAAATTCGAATCCCATATCAATCACGATAATTTCATCACCGTAGCACAGTGCTGTGGTATTACGACCAATTTGAGTACCGCCGATTGGTATAACTTTGAGAGATAATTGATTATTATCTTTGGATTTTTTAACCAATGATGACGCATACTGTTCACCATTAAAACCGTTGTAAATTGATTTGTTAACTGGTGTGTCGCTACTGTTATATAAACCAGCTTGTAAATTAACGTTTTCGTTAGTACGTCGCGCCGCCCGTAAAACCTCACCTTTTCTGGTGGTTGTAGCATCGAGCACGCTGTTACCAGTTTTTCGTCTACCATTGGGGCGTTTCGACAAATCATCACTTCTTGCTTCAGTCACTCTTCTTTGACCCATATTTTATTATCCTCTCCTATTACAATTTATTATTATAGTTCACGAGATATATAGAGACGTTATCCCTACCGTTGGGTCAATCGTATCAAACTTTTGTCAAAAAGTCAAGCTTTTCCACAACATATGCTACAATATGGATCATATGAATAAGAAAATCATTATCATCGGAGGACATTTCGCCTCTGGAAAATCAACATTTGCGCTCAGGTTGTCAAAGGAGCTAAACATTCCATACCTAACAAAAGACACTCTCAAAAGCGCCATTTGCACGAACATTCCCATAAGAAGCCGAGAAGAAAGTAAACGTTTTTCCGCCGTCGCTTTTAACGTCATGATGTATGTTGTAGAAAGATTTCTCGAAACAGATCATCCAATTATCATTGAGAGCAATTTCGTGCCACACGGTGTTAAAGAAATTGACGAAGCCGGCGTTATCAAGAAACTGATCGACAAATATGATTATCAATCACTGACTTATAAATTTGTGGGAGACATGCAGATTTTGTACAAGCGTTGCATGGAGCGCGAAAAATTACACCAACATGGTGAGGCAAATAAGCTGTGGAGTGATTTTACTTATGATTATTTCGAGAGGTATTGTCACAATCTTGATGATTTTCACATTGACGGAGAAATTATTACAATTGACACGACTGACTTTGATAAAGTTAATTTTGATGCGCACATTGAAACAGCACGACAGTTCATTCTGTCATGATTTTCAATACCGCGTCGTATTCGTTGGCGCGTTTAAGAATATTCGGAATTTTGGCAAAATCATTCATCAAAGTTTCACGCATCGAACCGTTGTACAGTGCGGCAGCCGGATGAAACAGCGGTACAATTACCACTGTTTGACTACCCAGATTAATCCGTTTCGGCTGACCGTGAATTTCGCTGATTTTCGCATTTGGTAAGAAATATTCCATACTGTGACGACCGAGAGTGGCAACGATTTTTGGTTGGATAATTTCGAGTTGTCGCAGAAGAAACGGCCAAAAAACTTCTTTTTCCTCTGGAAATGGATCACGATTATTCGGCGGACGATATTTAACAATGTTGGTAATATAAACATCCTGACGTTGCATGTTAGACGTTTCTAACATTTCGTTTAAGAATTTTCCTGCCGCACCGACAAACGGTAGACCCTGTTCGTCCTCACTTTTGCCCGGCGCTTCGCCAACAAATACAATTTCGGCATTAACATTACCATCACCAATCACCAAGTTAGTCGCTTGCTCGGCCAGCTCCGGACAAATATTCTGCGTTAAAATATCCACTCGAATTTGGTCAATGTCAGATTGCTTGCTCATACAAACTTTCTATTCCTGTTCGATACCTCGCATTGTCAGTGACAATTTACCACGATCGTCGATAGCAGTTAGGCGAACATGAACTTTGTCGCTCATGTGCAGGACTTCGTCAACACTATCCAAACGACGTTCGGTAATCTGTGAAATATGCAACATACCGTCAATACCGGGTAAAATATTGATAAACGCGCCGAAATCCTTAATACCAACAACTGTGCCGGTGTAGATTTTGCCGACTTCGGGTTCTTCGGTCAGACCTTTGACCCAGGTCAGAGCTTGTTGCATTTTTTCTGGATCGTTGGACGCGAAAGTAATCAGACCATCTTCTTTGATATCGATAGTTACGCCGGTTGCAGAAGTAATTTTGTTGATCACTTCACCGCCCTTGCCGATAACTGCGCCGATTTTTTCCGGATTAATCATCAATTTTTCGATGCGCGGTGCGTACGGCGACAACTCTTTTCGGGGTTCGGACAAAATCGTCAACATGTTTTTTAGGATTTCCGCACGACCGTCTTTGGCCTGAGTTAGGGCTTTTTTAAGGACTTCGATTGGTAAACCGTGAACTTTCATATCCATTTGCAGCGCTGTGATGCCTTTGGCTGTACCGGTGACTTTAAAGTCCATATCGCCGGCAAAATCCTCTTGATCGGCCAAATCGGTCAAAATGTAATAATTATCACCATCAACCATCAGACCCATCGCCACACCGCTGACCGGAGCTTTGATTGGGATACCGGCGTCCATCAACGCCAAGCACGACGAACAAGTCGCCGCCATCGATGTCGAACCGTTCTGACTCATGATTTCGGTAACGCTGCGGATAGCGTATGGGAAATCTTCCTCGCTCGGTAACACCGGTATCAAAGCGCGCTCCGCTAAATATCCGTGACCAATTTCGCGTCGTCCTGGACTGCCGAGACGTCGAACTTCGCCAACCGTATAACCCGGCGCATTATAATGATGCATGTAACATCGTTCGCCGTCGGTTACTTCCATCGTGTCAACCAACTGCGCAAAACTTAGGGGGGCTAGTGTCACAATGTTCATCGCTTGGGTCAGACCCCGCGTAAACAGCGACGAACCGTGCGCTCGCGGTAATAAACCAACTTCCGAACTGAGTGGGCGAATTTCGGTCAGACTGCGTCCATCGGGACGAATTTTCTTTTCAATGATACCCTTTCGCACATCCTTGTGCAGCGCTAGTGCAAATGCTTCGCCGTACTCGCCCTTGATTTCTTTCCATTCGTCCTCACTGTAATCGGCGCTAAACTTTTCGACCATAGCCTCGCGCAGATTGTGAATTAGTTCGTTACGTTCCGGGTAGGGTTGATGAAAATCTTCGGTTAATTGACTGTTGATCCACTTTTCGACCGTCGCAATAATCTCTTCGTTGGGTACAACCAGTTCATATTCCTGTTCGGTTGGACTGATGGCAGCGCGTAATTTATTTTGCAGTTCAATCGCCGGTTGGATATTTTTGTGCGCCCAAGCAATCGCCTCAGTTACAGTGTCTTCACTAACTTCATGAGCACCAGCTTCGACCATCATCACGCCAGTTTTCGAACCAGCTACGAATAAATCAAGTTGATTTTTATCCATCTCATCACGACTTAGAAATGTAGTAAATTTTCCGTTCGCATCGATACCCACGCGTAGCCCCGCTACCGGCCCGTCAAACGGTGCGCCGGTAATCATCAGTGCCGCGCTGGCCGCAACCATCGCCACAGCGTCGGGACGAAATTCGGGATCCATCGACAAAACACTGGCCACGACCTGTAGTTCGTTTCTATAACCTTTCGGGAACAGCGGGCGCAGCGGGCGGTCGATTAGACGCCCAATTAGGATTGCTTCATCAGACGGACGACCCTCGCGTTTAATAAAACGGCTACCGGAAATTTTGCCAGCAGCGTAAAACTTTTCCTCATAATCAATCGACAGTGGAAAATAATCCAAAGAAGGATTGACCGGTCCAGTTTGCGCCGCACCGAGCACAATTGTGTCGCCATATTTAACGAGAACGCTCGCGGTGGTGCGAAATCCCACGCGATTAACTTCGAGTGTCAGAGTTTTACCCATCCACTCGGTTGAAACGGCAATAATCTCCTTGCCAGTTTGAATAATTTTGGTCATTTTGACCTTCCTTTCTATAGTCGGTCGTGTAAATTGACGCACAAAATCGTTCCCGCGTCAATTTTCACCACCGACAGTTAAGTTTGCTTTTCTATTGTATCACAAATTAAATTGTGCAGCCCACCATGTGGATTTTTGAGTGTCTAGCTATTGCACATTCCAGGCTTCCTCTTCACGCTGTTTTAGTTTTTGAAGAGTCACTACTAGAGTTCCCAGTTTTTCAGTGATTACCCTCAGAGTCCTAACATCATCCGAAGTAATTTTGGGTTTTTCAATTATATAACCTATAGTCGTCAACAATGCTGTCTCGCATAATTGAAGACGGTTTAGGTCTGTACCTGTAACTTTATAATCGAATCCTTCTTTACAAAATCCGTACTTCAGCGCAGGACATTGATCCAGCCCCCCCCTATTCTCGTCTTGCAAATATTTCTCACGACAAGCACCTTTCTGCCTCACCCAAATCTAAATTATTAAGACTATTTCCGCAGCCCAAGCGTCTCGATAACTTTTTTGTACTGAGTAAAATCGTTTTTCTCGAGAGCGCGGAGGAGTTTTTTGCGACGGCCGACCATTTGAAGGAGGCCGCGGCGGGCCATAAAATCATGTTTGTGCACTTTGAGATGTTCGGTGATTTCGTTAATTCGTGCCGTCAATATGGCAATTTGTGCCGCCGGTGAACCGACATCGTCCTTATGAACTTGCGTGCTTTTGATCGCCGCAATTTTCTTGTCTTTGGTAATCATGCGAAGTAGTTTAGCAGATTCTCACAGATTACGCAAGAGGTCGTGGCGATTCGAGCATTTTTTCAGCTGCCTCCACATCATATTGACCAACTTTGGTTCGTCGCAACTTTGTCGTATAAGCACCAGTTCCCAACTCCTTGCCGATATCCTCGGCTAGGGTGCGAATGTAGGTGCCCGACGAACAATGAACGCGGATTTTCAGATTGGGATATTCGTAATCCAATATTTCGAGCGAGTAAATTTCCACCTGTCGCGATGGTATTTTCGGCGTTTCGCCTTTGCGTGCCAATTTATAAGCGCGCTGACCATCGATTTTGATTGCGCTGTAAATCGGTGGGGTTTGGGTAATTTTACCGACGAATTTTGATAAAGTTTTCTCTACTTTTTGCAGGGTCGTTCCTTGCAAGATTGATTTAGTTTGGGTAATTTTACCCTCTGGGTCGCCGGTGGTTGAAGTAGCACCGAGATGAATCGTCGCTTGGTAAACTTTGTCGAGTTTCGAGAATTCGTTCGCACGATGCGTGAATTTGCCCGATAGTAAAATCATCAGGCCGGTCGCGAATGGATCTAGCGTGCCAGTGTGGCCTACTTTGATGCGCTGGCCAGCTTCATTAGTCAATTCTCGTCGAACACGCGCTACCACTCCAAAGGATGAAATACCGGCAGGTTTGTCGATCAAGATAACGCGATCAAAACTTTTCACTTGGTTATTATAACAAATTACTAGTTTGGTATCTGATATTCTGTTGGATCACTCGGATTGGTAGTAAGTTGCGGAAACATTGGATCAGTAGTTGGCGGGGTTGTTGGTAATGGTGGTAATTGGCCCAGGCCCGAAGGGGGTGGCGGAGGAGGTGGGGGTGGGGGTAGTTCAATGTTAGGTGAAGTGAATGGCGGTACTGTTAGTGGTGGTACTGATGTTATTGTGTCAACTGTCGATATAGGAGCAGGAGGTTTATTCGTCGCAAAAGGATCTATCGTGGGTGGTTCGTCACTGTTAGCTATAGCGGAATTTAGCGGTGCGCCGATAGAGCTCTCAACATAGGGAGAAGCATGATTAGTGATAGTTTTATTACTGGCCATTAGAACATCCAGTTCAGTTTCGTCGGATGTAGCTGGGGTTATAGTTGAATTCGAACTAGCTGGCGGTAACTCTGGTGCGAAAACTGAAGATGGTTTTGGAATTGTATCATTAATAGATGCCGGAATTCGAGTGGAATTTGGTCTTACTTCTGACTCTGGAGAAGTCGCGTCTCGTGTGTTAGTGATAGCCGCCAATCGTTCTTGGACCGTTGATAAAGCATCTCGATTATGTTCTTCGGCCACAGTTTTGGCATCAGTAGCAATATGAATATCAGCCTCCGGGGTAAGATTACGATTGATCATTAGAGTTTCAGGAGTTTCGGGAGTTTCGGGTTCGGGCTGATCTTCGGTTTCTTTAGTTTCTTCGGTTTCTTCGATCTCGGTTGAATCAGAATCAGCCGCCGGTGTTTTGTCAGATGCTGAAAGTTCACTGGCTATTAGTTGTTGATTAGCCCCCTTAGCCATCAAACTAGCCGCGAGAGTCATAACATTGGCTGAAGTTTTTTCATTGCGAAATTGGTCGGTCGCTGCCACTACGCCCGTCAGTAACGCTGTGGCAATTTGTTCATCTAGTAATTGGTTTTCTTTATCTGATAAATCATCAACCAGATTAGCCACCATCTCTGAGAGGCTACTAGCTTCGATTTCTTGCCAATTAATAGTGCCGAAAGTGTTTTTACCTTCTTCACCCAGAGCTAGAGTAGCTACTGTCGCATCATGCAAAAGACGGCCATGCGCGGTAATAGCTTCGTCAAGGTAGTCTTTTTGCTCTACACCAACAGCAACCACTAGTTCAATATTAAAATCACCTTCGTTGAATTCTAAATCTTTTTCAGAAATGGTAGTTTTATAGGGAGTGATATAAATCTTGACCAGATCACCTTCGACTTTATAACGTAAGCGATCAGCTTTTTCTTTATCTAAAGAAATCACAAAATCGCGCAAAGAATCGACCGTACCTTCGAAAGTTTTTTCTGGTTCAAGAAAATTAATGGCGGGTGGAATTTCGCCGCTGAATACTGCTGTAGCGTGTTTGCCCATCTTATCGAGCACGAACGTCAAACCTAGTGCCGCAGCTAACTGATCGACATTTGGATTACGCGAAACAGTCACTAAAACATTATTAGTGTCTTTAATTTTAGTTACTAACTGACTACGAGGTGATTTTTCATTCATTTTTGTTTACCTCTTACCTGTTATTTTAGCATAAGTATCTTGCGAAAGTCAACCACCCTCTACAACCTCGCTGGTAACTGTCTTAGGTCGGTTAATCGCCAGTCGTTAGCACCGTCGTTGATGCCAAGGGTAAAGGGCGTGAGATAGAGGTTGGGAGTATATTGAAAGATTTCGGATGGTGCGCTGGCATCATCTCTACTAGCACCATAAGTGCGCCAGAAATTGGGTCGGTCTCGGCTAATAACTGCACCCTGGACGGTTAGTTGGTTTTGGCAAAGTCCTTCTTGGTCGACTGAAGCTGAGTTATAGGTTGCTATGCCGGCAAGAGCACTATCTGTGCCGAGGTTACAGGTATTGAAACGTTCTTTAGCGATGTAAGTGCCAAAGATTTTCTCAATTCGATTACCGCTGATACTACTAAAACCTTGGACGTAGATTTTGTCAGCGATCACCGTGAGTGAAGGGATTTCTCTCAAATCGTCGTATCTGTCGGTTGGGTTGACTTCGATGTTGCCAGCGATGGTGATAGTGTGATTAGGGTCAGCAGCCACTAGGACCAGGCGCTGATTCTTGCTGAGTCGACTCGCTTCAATAGTGGTACTTTGCTTGAGATAGTACGTGCCGGATTCGAGACCCTCTAAACTAAATGAGATATTGGTCAGTTCTTTGATTTGACCTACGTTAGCGAATCCTTGTAAGTCAGCAGCACTCCACTCAGCTACTTTGGGGATAGTGATGATTCGATCAGTTTGACCAAAGTTGCCGCTCAGGCTACCGTCACAATTGGCGCTACCATCAACTACGTTAGCGAAGTGCAATTTGCAGGCTTTTGATCGACTGTCGGCGGTTGCAAAAGTGTAGCCGTTAGCGCCAAAATTAGTGATTCCACCGTTACTTAATAGTCCAAACTGACTCCAAGAACCACGTTGCTCGTTAGCAGAAAAGTTACCCTCAAAACCACCCTTGTATTTACTATCTGTGAGCACTGTCTGACCAAATCTAGCAGCTCCGGACCTCGAGTCAGCCCCTCGTAGCTGGATCTGGGGAGATTTGCTGATAGTCAGGCAGGCTGGGCGGGAGTAACTATAGTCGTTGGCCGGAGTCGGATAATCTGGCGACGCCCAGGACGGCCAAACACGAATAGCGAAACAGAATTGATCACCAAGATCGAGAGTATTTAGCCGATCTGTTAAATCGCCAGTTTGACAAACTATTTCACTATTACTAATACTGTCGGGTGAAAAGATACCCCTGGTGCTGTGAACCACACAGTTATGAGGATTAGTGTGACTACCAACAAACTCGTAATCTCGAACATTTACGAGATGATAAACGCTGTTAATAACAGAGTTGCTCAGTGTGCCACCCACAGTTCTACTCTGGGCTTCAGCTGTACCGCCACCTCTGGGGATCACAAAAATAAAAGCTTCCCAATCGGTTTCGCGACTATTATCCGGACCTGTATTGCGAATATTACCTTTAAATCTAGCTCGGTCGCCATAAGTAACATCTCCGCCCGTACCCCCACCCCCATCAACTACGGTGGTTTCTGGGATTAATTCGTATGCGTAAGGATTTTGAACTGTCACACATTTCGGATCAGAGTCTTTGTCACGGAAGTTATTGCTATAACTCCAGTTGGAACGCACCAGTTGGCAGACTTTTTTGCCAACATCAGCGCTCGTTATTGTATAGCTAACTGCTTTATCATTAAACATGTGCCAGCTGGCCGGCAGCTTAGCGCTATTAGTACCTTTACTTTCATTATACACAAGTGTTGTTGGGAAAATTTCACTATTAGTGCTAGTATTCAAAACTTTCCATCCCTGAGCGTGTGTGCCATTAGGCAACCATACTTGTACCCTTGTGTTATTAGTATATGTGCCTCCATTAATATCTAGAGCTAATCCACTTTGATTGTAAATCCTGTAATTACCACTAGTAGAATCAATTGGTACGATGCGCCATTTCTGAGCAGCAGTACCATTGTTATCATAAACACCCACGCTAGTACCAGATAAAGTGAGACCCCACGCCACATCGAGTACTTGACCATTCGAACCGCTACCTTCTGGTCTGACGTTTTTGATAGTGTAAAAACCATCCGTTCCACAAGTGAGCGTCCAGGTTTGAGTAGAACCTTCGTAGATGATAGCATTACCGTTATTCAATCCTCCACTAACATCTAAACGCATCGCCGGGACAGCAGCGGATGCAATTCTATAAGTACCGTTGGGAACAACACATTCTATTTTATTCTGCACCACTGGTGCAACACCAGTGGTGTTGGTATATTGATATATGTTGCCAGTCGGTCTCACTAGAGTATCTCCGGTTTCGCCTATCCAGTCGCCCTCATCGTGTCTAACGTCTGAGTTATTACTTTCTCGCATAGTGTGTTTCCAGGTAACTGTTTCGCCGGGCAACGCGGTAGTTTTGTCGATGGTGGTGGTGACAGAAATGTTCCATTGAGGAGCGGACCTCCTGGTTACTTGAATCGGAACCATTGAAGTATCACAGGATGGGTATGCGTAGGATGATGGTTGATTCCAACCCGAAGGAGGAGTTGTATTATTAATTGTAAAACAAGAGAACATCGGGACTTGAATGGTTTTAGTCTCTCCTGGTCTCGGCAGTACGTTTGTCACTCCCGCTCTTGCCAAGTTAAGTTTCGCCGATATTTCAGAACCTTGATTAGTCCAATTACCATTTCCATTTTGAGTAGTTCCTCTATAGTTATAGTCGCTAGACACACTATGTAATGCTGTAGTTTCCCATCCCTGAGCGCCACTAGAGCTTAAAGGATATGGCATTGTTCCATTACTATAAAATACATTATTCATGCTTAAACCAGTAGAGTAAACATTATCCTGGCTACTAAACTTACTATAGCCAGCCCCTCTAATCATAACATTAACATCCCCAGTTTGATTCCAATCAATAGTTATACCTATACTATAATAAGAAGAACCGGGATCCGAAAACCACGGCCCAGCGCATCTGTTACTACCTATACGATCACAATAACTCGGCAAGTCCGCGGTCACGGAGTTGTAGCAAGTAGCACCAGTATTAGAGCAATTCTCTGCATGAACAATATCAGTATTAGACATAGCGGCCATTGTCGCCAGGACTACAAACGATACGACCATTACGAATTTATTACGCCAAATATGTGTAATGCGCACCATACTATACCTCCTCAGATCCCGATCCTTCAATTCCTCCCGGCACCATTTTCGTCATAATGCGCATGTGCGACCAATTCGGGTTAAAGAATTCTCCACTGGGATTTATACCTTTTGCGCTGAGAT
Source organism: Candidatus Saccharimonadota bacterium (assembly GCA_009786195.1). GTDB lineage: Bacteria > Patescibacteriota > Saccharimonadia > Saccharimonadales > Saccharimonadaceae > WQXA01. The sequence goes on along the minus strand of WQTP01000038.1, from coordinate 10,429 downwards.
CCTTTATTTCATCAAGCATTTTCTGGGCTAGCGGTTGATCCTTCACCTCGTTTAGTGTCGCGTATAAAAATATAATCATCAGACAATTCGGATCTTTTTCCCAGTTATCATCGGATGTTATATCATTGTGTATGCTCTTTAGTTTATTCTCATCATGAGAAACATTAGTATATTCGTCAAAGAATCTTTTTTGGACATCATGATCGCACACTGATGTGTGCACCACGGCCTCTTGTTTAGAATTCTTGAAACCGACATATAAATACCCCGTTGCCCACGCTGCTATACCTGCACCTATCACTAATGCGACAACTAAGACAACAATAATGATACCCACCGGTAACTTTCGCTTGACTGACTCTGTGTTAGTTTCTGTCTCCATACCTCGCCCTCCTCTCACATTAAACATGTAAACATAACCATTCTCTACCAATAATAACAGCTGACGCTCTACTGGTCAACTATTGATTTTCTCTTTGGTTTCATGTAGAATATGGCAGTTAGTTTAACGCGTCACCGGTCTTTGGATCGCCGCGAGAGGAGTTATCTTATGCCGATTATTAAATCAGCAACCAAAAAAATGAAACAGGATCAGCGTCGTTACGCTCGTAATTTGCGCACCAAACGTGTTATGCGTACCGCGGTAAAAACATTCGAAGCTAAACCATCATTCGACACTCTGCGCGAAGCTCAGAGTAAAATCGACACCGCAGTCAAGAAAAACTTGTTGAGTCAGGCTGCCGCCGCACGTCGTATGTCACATTTGTCCGCTATCGCTAAACAAGCTGGTGTCAAAATTGTCACTGTCAAAAAAACCGTCACATCAACCACCGCCAAAACAGCCGCTAAACCAGTCGCCAAAACTACCGCGAAGCCCGTGGCCAAGAAAACTCCCCCAAAGAAGCCAGCCGCTAAAGCAACCACCAAGAAACCCACTATCAAGAAATAATTTTCGCTAGAGACCGTTAATTTAGGACATACCCGCTGCTTTTCGCATAATCATCACAACGTCAGCCATAGTTAGGACGCCATCACCATCCATGTCAGCGATTGCTCTTTGTGCCGGAGTAAGACCACCACTACCTACCACCGCCTGAGCTATTAACATTGCATCAATCATGGTTACTGCACCGTCACCGTCAATATCACCCTGGATTGGCGTATTAACTTTTACGATTGTCACCGTCGCCATACCTACTTTCGAGAGATAGGTTGCCATAACTATTATCTCATCCGCTGTTTCGTCGACAGCAACAGTCAACAAACCGTCATTGATCGTAGTGCCAGGTTTTTCGTTGCCGGAGATTGACCAAGTTAGACCTTGTCCAGGATCTAAAAAGAAGTTTTCACGTTCGACTTCGGCCCAAAATTGCTCAGTCCCGCCTTGCACCACAGAAGCGAAAGATGGCCAGACCGTGACGTTCACTACCGTATCACATGTCTCCGGGAATTTATTGCAATCATACGCTATGTATGTATATTCTCCGTATACATCGCTATACTCCGACAGCGCAGCCCTCACCGTAAATTCGATATTCTCTTCGTCGGGCCCAAAAGTTAACCAAGCCCAATGTCCACCCCAATCATCGCCACTAATTACAGTACTGGTGCTCGAAGCGCCTAACACTGACCAGATTATAGGTTGACTATTAACAAATGTGTGGTTAATATTACTAGCTGCGCTACATGCCATCATGGGGTATTTATCGTAACTGTATCTATAGCAAGTCACCTCTAGCTTGTGAGTATTTTCGCCGATTTCTATAGGTAAGATCGATGCTATGTGCATAATGCTTCCCTCATACCTACCCTTAACCGTTGCATACACGCATATATTTTTACCAATAGATTCCTGCGCAGAAATGTATAAAACACCGCTAGCGTTAATTGTGGTATCGGGCTCGCCCTCTGTTGTGCATGCTTCCCAAGAACGAATTTCAAGTGTCCACTCAACTTTTATATATGGCTTGATTGCTTCGTATCCAATATCAACTTGCGGATCCATTGAACATTTATATGACTTGCCGGGCTCGATCAGGTTCGGAGTACAAAATATAGAACCAGGGCTCAGTGTGTGCTGTGTGATGAACTCTTCATCCTCCGGATCAAAGTCCCCCTCTTTCAGCTCGTTCACTTCCAACTCTCCAACTATCAAGAAAGCTTTTTTCGTGGAATCAGCAACCGACGTGGCTATTACCGTCACATCTCCTGTTTCATTTAATGACATGACAACATGACCAGTGGAATCGATTGTGGTATCGCTCGATAAATTGCCCGTGATGCTCCACGTTACGTCTTGCGAAGGGTTGTTGAGACCGTATACTGCAGCACTTAAATCAAATGATCGCGTTCTGTTGGCCACGTCCCATTTGGCACTGCTCTTGCTTATTTCGATTTTACTGACGCGAACCGCCGTTCGGTCGTCTAGTGCAGCTAGTGCTTTATTGACTTGGATCAATGGTTTTTCCGACGGCCAAAAACCATCACGGTCATCAAAAATCGGTGCGCCCGTTGACTGCAATATAGCTTCAAGCTCGTCGACTGAGGCATCTGGAGCTTTCTCACGTAGCACCGCGAATGCGCCAGCTGTCGTCGGTGCCGCGAAAGACGTTCCGGAAGTTTTGACATATTCGGTTGTCGTTGCCAGCGGCAAAACCATGCCGCCCTCGTACTCCGGCCAGCCACCTTCACCACCAGGAGCAGCCAAATCCACGGCCCGACCATTATTGGTATAATCAGTTAATCTAGCTCCATTATTATTAACAGCAGCCACAGTCACGGCAGACTCGACGCACCCCGGAGGACTTATTACATTGCGTTCATATTCGCCGCCATTTCCAGCTGCTACAATCGGTGCGATACCTTTTTGTCTAAGTATTGAAAAAACTTCCGCAAAGATTGCGTCAGAGCCATCGCAGAAACCTTCATGCGAAAGCCCGCCGCCAAAACTCATGTTCACCGCAGCAATTGGCAGTGGAAAATCGTGCGTTGCCACATAGTCAAGAGCGGCTAATATTTCCGAATCAAACAGTGCAGTTCCTATATATTCGTCGCCATCCTCGGATAGTGCTACGACTGTATCAATCTGGATAGCAACTATTTTCGTTTCGGTCGCCACGCCGCGCAATTTAGCCATGTCGCCGGATGATGGCGAAGTATAAGTATGATACGACATAACCGCCGCTGCTGCCACCATAGTTCCATGACCGCAATCATCGGGTAAAAGATAGCTACAGTCGAGACCAGAATCCTCAGCATCCGAAAATTCTACTCCATCGGGACATAGACTCCTTACATATCCTGGTACATCATCACCTGTTATCATATCAGTAAGCGGAATGATCCTATTAGATCCAAAACACGCTTCCGCGATCACTTTCCCCTGTAACGCTGGGTGATGTTTGTCAACACCGGAATCGATGATTACGATAGCTTGTCCAGCCCCGCTATAGGTATTTGTCCCGTCTGAAAATCCTTCTTCAATTGATCCGTCGATAATATCGATTGGCGATGAATAGTCAAAGGCCTGCGGCTCGTATTGTCTGTTTTCACTAACACGAGACACTAACGGGTTCATTTTGAGATACGATTCACAGGTGCTATCGACGCTAAAAGCAATTAGTGGAAAGTTATCATATTCCCGAACTAATTCTATGTAACAGGAAAGCCCTGCTATCTGCCTGTACAACTTTTCTCTGGCACTTTCTATAACGTTTTGCTGTAGATCGACAATGATATCTGGTTCGGTTATGTCGACGTAATCAGCATTGTTTAGCTCGATTATCACCTGTTTATATTGGCTGGGTCGCTCGACTATCTGATTCGCCCCGGACTGCACAACACCATACACGCCCGATAACAAAAGTGTCGCGACGAGTAACACGCCGACTCGAATACCCCACGTGAACCAGTTTGTTCGAGCCTTTTTTTGGATCTTCACCTTTAGTCCTCCTTGTGCCCAGATCGAGCATTAAGTTTAGTACTCTAACCGGAATAAGTACATCACACGCTTTTGACTTTGTCAATAGTTTTTCACAGATATTTTTGCTAGAGCTGTTTCAATTAACACCCAAGTTTCATCAGGACGCGATAGTTTTATTTTAGCATCTGTTTCCATGAAAATCTTGGAAATTTCCCTGATTCGTTTTTTTTGTGTTACCGCATCGCCCAATTTATCTGCTAAATCACGCATTTTGGTAAGTTGAAATGGATGAATTTTTAAGTTTTTAGCAACGTTAGCGTGAGAACCCGCAAAAATCGCCACCGCTAAAGTGAAAATCTGACTCGTCAATAGACCAAAAAATTTGTTAGCATCCTCACCTGAGTCGCGAAGATGTTTTAACTCATTAGCAACTGCACGTTGATCACTAGTGATCGCCAAGTGCAAAACTTCAAAAGCATTAGTTGCCAAATTCGGCTCAACGATTTGACGAACCAAATCAGCATCGATCGGCCGACCCAGCACTTGCAATTTAGTGATTTCGCTCACTAGCCGCGCCTGTTGATCACTATCGCCACTAGTGATATTTATTAGTTCATCGATCGTTTTAGTATTAACCTCTAAGTTCATCGTTCGTAGTTCATTAGTTAACCAACTTTTCATTTCTCCGGGTTTTAGATTTAAAAATTCGCGTGTTTTAGCAGATTTTAGCAAATCTTTGTACGTTTTAGTGCGTTTGTCTGGTTTGATCGCAGTAATTATTAGTTCAGTTCCATCCGGTATACGTGCTAGATTATCACCTAGTATTTGCCAGATCGCTTTAGTAGCGCTAGCATCTTTAATGATCACTAACCTTTGCGGAGCAAACATGTTGATATTAACGATTTCCGCTAATAGATTCTGCGGTTCAATTTCAGTCGCATCCAACCGGGTTATCGCTTCGATACTATGTTGTTCGCTAAACTTTGCCGCTACCGCATCCACTCGACGCTGTAACATAAATCTGTTCTCACCATGATAGAAATAAATCACGCATCTACTTTAGCAAGTTTTGGACATCTTGAACAGAAGTGTACACTGATTCGGGGTTTACTGTCCCCTTGCCACATGATAATATGTAAGCACAACGTAAATCTCTAGAGAGGAGGGACGAATGGGTGAGAAAGTAAAGAGTAAGAAAGGGTTGATTATTGGTATCATTGCCGCAGCTGTGGTGGTTATCGCTGCGGTAGTTTGTTTGATTATCTTTTTGGTCAAGGACACGTCAGTGCCGAAAAATCTTGAAGATCTCAGGACGGCTATGGTTAATAAAGATGCTATCAATTGTACAGTTACTGATCCAGATCAAGGTGAAGTAACAATTCAGGCTAATAAGAATTGGACTAGTGTTCGCATGACGATGAAGGGTGTAAACATGTTGTTTATCGATGGCGATGCTCTGTATTACTGGGGAGAAAATAGTGCATATAAGATGACTTATGATTCATCACTCCTCAATGGTTTTACTAGTGGTATCAAAGATGCGGAAATAACTAAGGAAGACGAAGAAGTCGTTTTCACCTGTAGTAAACCGGACGGTGCTGACCTCAAAGTTCCGACTGGTATTGAGTTTACCGATTTATCGGCTTTGACGGAATAACTTTTTTTCAGGATAGTTTCTGACATTTTGGACAAATGTGCGTACCGCGACCAGCAACTTTGATTTTAATAATCAGAGTTTTACAACGCGGACATGGTTGTCCTTGACGGTTAAAGACGTTCGCAAACTTTTCGAGATAATCACCCCTCGTACCATCAGCGCGAACGTAAGTTTGCATGGTTGAACCACCAGAATCGATTGATTTTTGCATAATCTCACCAGCCGCGTGACAAATTTCCTTTAATTTCTTATCCGGCAAATTTTTCACGCGTGTTTTGGGATGGATTTTTGCCATCCATAGCGATTCGTCAGCGTAAATATTACCGATACCAGCGATAACTGATTGATTCAAAATAATCGATTTAATCATCGAATTTCCGTGACGACGAACGTTCTTCGTAAACTTTTCGTCGATTTTTTCCTCCCACGGTTCTGGACCCATTTCGACCAGGAATTTGATTTTATCTACTTCGTTTGTTGGTAATAATTTTATCCAACCAAACTTCCTTTGATCATTAAAGAATAATTTAGCGTCACCGCGGAGCGAAAAAATAACCCTCGTCGATTTATCTGGTAATCGACCAATTAGCGAGTTAGTCGGATGTCCCGCGCCCCATTCTTTATCGCCGCGAACTACCATCTGACCAGTCATTTTTAGATGAATCACTAGTGAAAAATTGTTATCGAGATCAATAATCAACACTTTCCCGCGCCGTCGAACGATAGTAATTTTCGCCCCAATCACATTCTTTGCAAGGAACGACCCTGCAAAAGAGAAAGATTTTTCATTCAGAATTTCAACATCAAGAATTTTTCGACCAATAATTAATTTGTTCAAACCCCGCCGAACAGTTTCCACTTCGGGCAGTTCAGGCACTCTTACACTCCAAAATCTTTTCCAAGTTCGTGCGAAACTGTGCAAAATTTTGATAATGCACAAACTTCATCCCGATCTTTTCAGCCACAACCCCATGCTTAACACGATCATCGATAAAAACACACTCCGCCGGCGCAACATTTAATTTTTTCACAATATCCAAATAAGCTTCGCGCTGCGGTTTGACAAATCCCGTTTGACACGATAAACCAAATGCGTCAAACATCTTTAATTCATCGTCCGTTAACGCGAAACTCAGTGAATCACTCGGTGCTATATTTGATAGAATTGCTAACTTATACTTGCCCAACAGAGCACTTTCAATATAGTCCAACAACTCGCGATTTGGTGCAACTTGATCTTCGATATCATACAGATCAACAAGATTCACACACCACAATTCGGCGACTTGGCGCAAAAATTCCGCACGATCAATCTGGCCAGTGTCTATTTTATTACAAATTGCCATAAAGTCCGCGCTGCTATAATCCAATCCTCGCGCGGTCGCAAATGCTGGAAAACTATCGAACTTTAGAACATTGTAATAATCAAAGATGATGGCGCGAACCATCACTCCCCCAATTCATCGAGCGAGCCAATTAGCACTTCGCGCGGACGGCTGCCATCCTGGGGACCGATAATACCCTTTTCTTCCATTTCTTCCATGATACGAGCGGCTTTGCTGTAACCAATGCGGAGTCGTCGTTGCAACAGCGATGTTGATGCTTTTCTAGCCTCGACCACTACTCGCACCGCATCGCGATATTCGCCGTCACCCGCTCCATCAAAATCCATCACCACACTACCACGATCGGTGATTTGAACGTGCTGAGAAATAATATCTTCGTTATATTCCGGTGGACGTTCCATGCGCAGATAATCAGTAATCTTCATCACTTCATCATCAGAAACCAAAGCGCCCTGAATACGCTTCGGTTTGGACATTGATGGTGTCAACAGTAGCATATCACCCATCCCCAGTAATTTTTCTGCACCAATCTGATCAAGGATCGTCCGCGAATCAACCTGTTGCGCCACCGTGAAAGCAATCCGCGCTGGCACGTTCGCCTTGATCAGGCCGGTAATCACATCAACACTCGGCCGCTGCGTCGCCAGCACTAAATGAATCCCAACCGCGCGCGCTTTCTGTGCTAATCGCACCACCAATGATTCAACGTCACGCTTGGCCATCATCATCAGATCAGCCATCTCATCAACCACGATCACGATGTACGGCATGGCTTCTCCAGTTTGTTTCTGATTGTACGATTTAATGTCGCGCACTCGCTCGTCATGGAGCAACGTGTAACGACGATCCATCTCACTAGTCGCCCATTTAAGCGCCGAAATCGTTTTGTCCGGTTCAGTAATTACCGGTGTTAACAGATGAGGAATGTCATTATATGGCGCCATTTCAACTTGTTTTGGATCGACCAAAATCAATTTCATATCAGCCGGCGTGTTGCGATAAAGAAGTGAACAAATCAGCGAATTAATCATCACCGATTTACCAGAACCAGTCTGACCAGCGATAACCAAGTGAGGCATTTTGTTCAGTTCACCGATGATTGGTTCACCACTAATATCAAGACCAATTGCAAAGGACAATGGTTCGCGCGTCTCTTTCCAAGTATCAGACTCTAAAATATTGCGTAGACGTACGTCGGCTGGTTTGACATTTGGCACTTCGATACCAACCGAACGTTTACCAGGAATTGGTGCTTCGATGCGCAAAGTTGACGCTGCCAAGTTGAGCGCCAGCGACGAATCCAGCGCGGTGATGCGCGACAATTTAACGCCAGATGGCGGCCGCAGCGTATACTGCGTAACTTTTGGCCCGATGTTAGCACCCTCCATTTCGACGTTAATATTAAATTCGGCCAAAGTATCGTGAATAATTTTAGCATTATGTTCAACATCACCTGGATCGGCCGGTCGTTGTTTTTTCGACAACAAATCTATATGAGGAAATTTCCAATCCGGATCAGAAGCCAGCGTCAATGCGGTTTTTTCTTCTCTTGGTTCCGTCTTGTCACGTAACCTTTCATCATGTCTCTCGTTCAGATCAACAGTTTCGACGCCCTTGTTTAATTTCAGTTTTACAGGTTCTCCAGTGATTAATTCTTCGTTAGCTCTGGCCATTTTCTTAGCAATTTTAGCATTGTTGGCCTCAGCATCGTCTTCGCGACGGAAAAAATCAATGATAGCACTGATAATTTTTTTCGGTGAAACACTGATGACAAAAAAGATCAAAATAGCTATTAATACAATTAAAATAACAGCGCTCATTGGCGCATTGAGAATTTGCAGCAGCATTTCAACCACACCAAGACCAAACACGCCACCGCCGCTACCAGCGAAGGCCTCAGCTTGATTAGTTGGATTACTGAGCATTAGTTGAAACAAACCAGCACAACAAACTAAAAACAACACCGTGGCGAACCAAATGATACCGGGTAAACGGTTGTCTTCGCGACGGAAAATTTGAATCGCTTGCCAAAGGAAAACAAATGGCACGATATAAGTAGCCCAACCAATGATCCAGCGCGTTGCATCAGCCAAGCCGATTGGGAAAATACCACCGATTTTGAATAATCCCAGACCCATAATCAGTGCAATAACAATCAAGAGGATAGCGCCAACTTGTCGCCAGAAACCGTGTGGCACACTATGTTGAGGCTTCGTCGATTTGGAATTCTTTGGCGGTCGACCAGGACCGCGTTTTTTCTTTGCCATAGTGTATATTTTAGCACGAAGTGAGCAAAGAAATAAACTAGTTTATTTCTTTCGAGCGAATGTAAAATACGACGTAGTTATATTTTAATGTTTACGCTTGTTTTTAGCAAGTTTATTTTTTTATTATACAATATTTTCTTAATTTTGCAATAGTCGAAACTCTGTGATACAATATTTATTAAAGAGTTGAGAAAGGAGCTACGGATGAAGAAAATTATTATCGTCCTCGCAATAATTGTTCTGGGGACAGGTGGAGTTTTTGTAGCAATGAACGTAACTGGTACCGAGAAAAACGAATCCGTCGGCGCTTCGGAAAACAAAACACCTCAGAAATTGACGTATCAGAAAATAACTGTTGATGAAGCAAAAAGCATAATGAACAGTGATAAACCTTACCTTTTGTGGGACGTTAGAACAGAGGAAGAATTTGCCGCAGGACATTTGCCGGATGCAGTATCAGTTCCCGATAGCGAAATCAAAGAGCGCGCCAAAATGGAAGCTCCCGACAAAAACACGCTGATCATGGTATATTGCCGCAGCGGTGCCCGAAGTTCGCGCGCCGCCGCCGAGTTAGTCAAGATGGGATACACCAATGTCCGTGACATCGGCGGAATCATTGATTGGCCAGACGACGTTTTGGTGCAATAGATGTTACAATATTAACAACTTAACGAAAAGGAGGGATTGATATGGAGACGTTGAGCGAATATTGGCCTTTTCTGATTCCGTTGATCGTGATTCAATTCGGGTTGTTGGCGGCTGCGTTAATCCACGTCTTTCGACACAATAAATATCGCGTCGGCAATCGCGTATTATGGGTGATTGTTTGCCTGTGTACCAGCGTTATCGGTCCGGTGCTTTATTTTGTAATTGGCAAAGGAGACGAATGACCGCCGTTCTGTCGATTAAAAATCTGTCCAAAAGTTTTGGTAATAACAAAGTGATCGACGATGTTTCGTTTGACGTGCCAGAAGGCAGTGTCTTTGGCTTTATTGGTGCGAATGGTGCCGGCAAAACTACCACGATGAAGATGGTTTTGGGGCTGATGCCGGCCGACAATGGTGAAATTCATGTTTGTGACGAAAAAGTTTCGTTTGGTGCCACGAAAACTAATCGTCATGTTGGTTATTTGCCCGACGTGCCAGAATTTTATGGTTATATGCGCTCGTTGGAATATTTGGAACTGTGCGGCCAGGTTGCGGGTTTGGATAATGCAAAGATTAAACGTCGCAGTCAA
>WQTP01000037.1 GCA_009786195.1 Candidatus Saccharimonadota bacterium | reverse complement strand
CTTTTCGCGAACGCGGCGCGTCTTTTTCTCTACTTCGCAAACGACCTCATTTTGTACTAAAATAGGTTCGCGCAATTCGTAGGAGTTGTGCCATTAAGACGACTCTTTCATTTTGCGACGGCTTCGCCGTCCATTTTTTATTGGCCGCGCGCAGCGCGTGCGATCTCGCAATTACCGCCAAAGAAAAAGTCAAACATCAGAAAAACGGCAACGTTCATCGCTATGTTTATTATCGCTGTACACACAAGCGGCGCGATTGCCAAAATTCGCCGGTTCGCTCCGAATTAGTTGAGAAGCAGCTTTTGGAATTATTAGGAGAGTTTGCGCCACCGGCAGAATTGGTTTCGCGATTTCGCGAAGAACTTTTGGCGGCTGAATCGCGAGATTCTTGCGAAAATGAATCTGTTATTTCTGAACTAAAAGATAAGATTTCGACGCTCGAAAATCGCCAAAAGTTGCTACTTGGCAGTTATCTCGATCAAGATATTGACCGCCAAACTTTCCTCGCGAAAAAGTTGGAAATTTCGCGCACGAAACGCGATTTGGAGGAAAACTTGCGCCGAGTTCAGCAAGACCAGAATTGTTGGCTCGAACCTGCGCGAAATCTATGGCTCGAACCTGTTGCTCAAAAATAAAAATGTCATCGCCGAAGGCGATGGTAAATCAAACCCCCCCTGAAAATCTTTGGTACGCGCTGCGCGCGGCCAATAAAAAATGGACGGCGAAGCCGTCGCAAAATGAAAGAGTCGTCTTAATGGCACGGGCGGAGGGATTTGAACCCCCGACACCAGGTTTTGGAGACCTGTGCTCTACCGGACTGAGCTACGCCCGTACAGTACTATTTTAGCAGAATTTAGAATTAGAAGCTAGAATTAGAATAACACGAAATTCAGGAGGTTTATGAACGAACTCCCAACGACATGCTTTAGTTGGTAACGTTGTGTTATTAACAACAGTTTTCATCCGTTAAGTAATTAAATCGCGAAAGTGGGTTGGTTGGTCGTGGTACTGATACTGTTGTAAAATTTACGAACAATATTTTTGAAAAAAATCAAGACTTTACGTACGAAAAAAGAGCGTTTATAATGGACATGCTTTAACTAAAAATGAGTAAATGATAGACAGATGAAATTACTAATGTTGGGTTGGGAACTATGGCCGTACTACAGCGGGGGTCTTGGTGTCGCTAGTTATAACATGGCAAAAGCTCTGGCCATCCGTGGTGTTGAAATTCAGTTTGTCCTACCCTACAAGGCCAAACATGAGGACGCTGAGCGATTTATGAGCGTTATTCCGGCTTCTAATATTCCACCGTTGATTAACGAGAATGGTGAATATACGGCGATGGGAGCTTATTCTGGAACTTGTTCAAAGTGTCGTAGTCGAACTTGTGTTCACGCTAAAGAGTACGGTGATGGTTTCGTCGCGGCCACTCGTCGTTACGCTGATCGGGTGGCTAAGTTAATCACGCGCCGACGTCTGCGCCCTGATATTATTCATGCTCATGATTGGTTAACTATGGAAGCTGGTATGCGAGCCAAATTGATCACTGGTTGTCCGCTAGTTGTTCACGTTCATGCTACGGAATTCGATCGTGCTGGTGGGCATTATGGTAATCCCTTAATTCACGAAATTGAATATCAAGGTCTAGTAATGGCTGATCGGATTTTAGCAGTATCACAATTAACTAAAGATATTATCGTTAAGGAATATGATATTCCGCCCGATAAAATTGAGGTAGTGCATAATTCTTTCGAACCGAGTGATTTGGAAAGCATCGTGGTCGATGCTAGTGACTATGTTTACGCTAAAGAACTAAAACAGCGCGGTTACACTATTGTTTCGCCGGGCGGTGTGCGTTTAACAGCTCAAAAAGGTATCACTTACTTGTTGGAAGCAATGGCCCTAGCGATGTCAAAGAATCCACGATTACTATTACTTCTGCCGAGTTCAGGTGATCAGCGAAATCAAATCATCGAATTATCGGCCGATCTGGGAATTTCTGACCGAGTGATTTTCTTGGGTTTTGTTCGCGGTTCTGAACAACGTGCACTATACGAAATTACCGATATTTTTGTGATGCCGTCGATTTCTGAACCGTTTGGTATTACGGCACTCGAAGCGGCGCATTCTAATACTGCGTTATTGCTGAGCAAGCAGTCTGGTGTTGGTGAAATCCTGCATAATGTTATTCGTTTTGATTATTGGGATACTCGTCGATTAGCAGATAAGATTATCAATATTTCTCTGTCAGAGGGATTATCGGGTGAACTACGTGATGGTGCAAGACGTGAGTATATGAAGTTCAGTTGGGATGATGTGGCGGGTAAATTATTGCACGAATATCATAAAGTAATGACTCGCTCGGGACAGCATGGACGATTAGCGCGCGAGGAGGTTTTTTATGCCTAAAGCTATCTGTTTGTACATGCATGTTCATCAACCTTGGCGGGTGCGACAGTACTCGGCTTTTGATACTGGTGTTGATCATAATTATTGGGGGGCGGGCGACGGTGAAATTTTACGTAAAGTTGCTGATAAATCTTACTTCCCGACCAATGCAGCGTTGATCGACATGTTGAACACTTATCCGGAATTTCGCGTCAGCTTGTCGACAACTGGTACTTTTATAGAACAGTGTGAATATTACTTACCAGAATTACTTGATTCGTTTAAAGCGCTAGTTGACGCTGGCCGCTCACCTGATGATCCGAGTAAAAATCGTGTTGAAATCGTCGGTGAAACTTATTATCACTCGTTAGCTTTCTTTTACAGTCGCGCTGAGTTTGATCGTCAAATAGCGCAACATGCACAGAAGATTTTCGACACTTTTGGTCTTCGACCGACAGCCTTTCGCAATACCGAGTTGGCTTATAATAACGATCTCGGTCGTTGGGCTGATACGCACGGTTATAAAGTAGTGTTAGCTGAAGGTTGGGATAAAGTACTCGACTGGCGTTCACCAAACTGGTTATATCAACCGCCCGGCACTGATAAAGTTAAACTACTTCTCAAGAATTACAAATTATCTGACGATATGGCTTTTCGTTTCTCCAACCGAGCTTGGGCAGAATACCCACTAACTTCTGGTAAATATACCGCTTGGTTGGATGCTGAAGCTGCGCCACTGGTAAATTTGTTCATCGATTATGAAACTTTCGGCGAACATCATTGGGAAGATACGGGGATTTTTAATTTTCTAAGAGCTTTGCCAGACGAATGGTTATCGCGACCGGATCACACTTTTATGACAGTTAGCCAAGCGGCCGACTTTTACGAAGTTAAGGATGAAGTTTCGATGCCACACGTCGTAACTTGGGCGGATACTGAACGTGATTTGTCAGCCTGGCTGGGTAATCGTATGCAACAAGAAGCTAATCACTACATTTACGCTATGGAACAGGCCATTTTGGAAACTGGTGATATTCATTTAATTGGCGACTGGCGACGTTTAACAACATCCGATCATACTTACTATATGAGTACGAAATACTGGAATGATGGTGATGTGCATACTTACTTTTCGCCAAAACCATCCCCGTTTGACGCTTTTACTGATTACATGAATGCCCTGCGCGATGTGCGTTATCGCTTGATCAAGTCTCAGCAGAACAAGAGGTGAGATGGCCAGGCCAATAATTCTTAGCAACGGAGAGATGGCCATTGGACTGAATCAATTCGGTATGGTGCACGATTTTTACTACCCTTACGTGGGTCTCGAGAATCATAGCAGCGAACGCGCCAGCCGTCACCGCATCGGACTATTCATCGAAGGGGCGATTCATTGGTTGAGTGATGGTACTTGGCGCATCAAACAACAATATATTCCTGGGCGGTTAATTGGTAAAACGGTCGCGACCAATGAGTGGTTAGGTTTCGCGATTGAATTTCAAGATTTTGTTGACCCAGAATTGAACGTTTTCGCTCGTAATATCCAAGTGATTAATCTGAGTGATCGTCCGCGACAAGCTAAATTGTTCTTGCATCAAGCTTTCATCATCAGCGAAGCAGCTGACGGACATGACACAGCTCAATACATCCCACCAATGCACGGAAAATCAGAGGTAATTTTGCATTACAAAGGTAGACGAGCTTTTATGGTTAGTGGTAAAAATCTCCAAACGGGTGCGGCTTTTGATAGTTTTAGTATTGGCCAATTTGGTCAATTTAGTGATGATAGTAGCGACGGTGTTTGGCGTGATGCTGAAGATGGTGAATTAGCACGTAACCCAATCGAACGAATTCAAACGGATTCAATTCTACAATATAATCTCAACTTCCAAGCACACGATTCGATACGACTCCATTATTTCTTGGTAGCTGGCAAGTCAGGTGAAGAATCTAGACGAATTTTGGATAAATTTAACAGTGACGGATTATTAACGCGACTGATGAAAACTGACCAATATTGGCAAAAATGGATTACCCCAGCACGCACGCTCGCTGAGGTGCAGGTGTCGCCCGAATATCGTGATCACTTTTTGACTTCCCTATTAATTTTAAGAGCGATGATGGATCGACGTGGTGCGATTATGGCTAGCTGTGATACTGAAATGCTCAAGTATACACGCGACGCCTACGTTGATTGTTGGCCGCGTGATGCTAGTTATGTACTTTGGACTTTTCTTCGACTGGGTTATTTTGAAGAAATCAAAAGTTTTCTACGTTTTGCCAGCGACGTAATTTCGGACGAAGGTTTCTTTTGGCAGATGTATCGTCCAGATGCGACGATCGGACCAAATTCACACGCTTATGTCCATGATGGTGATATTGCACCGCCAATTCAGACTGATGAAACAGCTACTATGCTATTTCTGTTTGCACGAACTGTTCAAACAGCCGTTAAAGGTGGCGATAAATTGGAAAATTGGTATGAATTGTATGAGCGACTCGGTCGACCAATGGCGAATTTCTTATTAGATTATATTGATCGAACGACTAAATTACCCCGCCCCAGTTATGAGGTTTGGGAAGTTCTGTATTTAACAACCACCTATACTACGGCCGCGACATTTGGTGCACTCAGTGCGGCAGCTGACTTAGCAGAAATGTTTAATGAAACTGATAATGCGATCAAATGGCGCAACGTGGCGGTCGAAATTCAGGAAGCTTCCGAGATGCTTTGGAATAAAGATCGCAATTATTTTTATCGGGGATTCTGGCGGCGCGATAGTGGACAGATTGATTTTGACGCTACGATCGATGCTTCAGCGTTTTATGGAGCTTGGACTTTTCGGTTGTTTGATCATAAAAAACTTGAAACAGCTTTTAAAACTTTAACTGAACGTTTCTATATTCAAGGTAATAATGTTGGCCTGCCACGGTTTGAAGGTGATGATTATAATCGGGCTGATCCTAGTTCGGACGGTAACCCGTGGTTTATCACTTCGTTCTGGTTAGCGCAGTACCAGGCTGAGCGCGGTGAGATTGATTTTACCAAAAAAGTGCTCGATTGGGCGAACGATCAAATGACCCGAACTAACGTTTTGCCCGAGCAGGTTAGCCCAATTGATGGTCGTATGCTCAGTGCTGCCCCCTTGAGTTGGTCGCATGCAGAGTTTATTAATACTTGCCTGGATTACGGCACTCCCCAAAATCAACCCCGGAGAACAGAC
This sequence comes from Candidatus Saccharimonadota bacterium, assembly GCA_009786195.1. Lineage (GTDB taxonomy): Bacteria > Patescibacteriota > Saccharimonadia > Saccharimonadales > Saccharimonadaceae > WQXA01. Next base: position 24,532 of record WQTP01000037.1, on the reverse strand, counting down.
GATGCGGTTTCTACCCAGTAAAAATAGTTCTCGGCGCGAATTTGGCCAGATTGCCAGCGAATACGATCTAGTTTACTTTGGCACAGTCGACCCACGCGTTGATACTGACTACAAAATGGTCAAAGGGCTGACCGCCTCACCCAATATATGCGATGAAAATTACACAACGGGAGATGTTTACGATTACGAAGTGGCTTTTTTGCAGCGTTCCAAGAGAGTTCGGGTACTTTCTGGTGAAAAACAAACTCGTCGATGGACAATTTTGCAAATTCAACTAAAGAAAACCCACCTACCACATTTTTTGGTGGAGGGTCGACAGCGAGCTGAGGAATATGGTGTCTTGATGGCTTCGATTGAACGTTGGCACGAAATCGGTTGGCAACACGTTGCGGCGGATGTTAATTTTCCGCGAATCTTTGCGACTTATGCTAAACCACTTGATGTAGCGGCGATTTCGACTATCTTATCCAAAGAAGCTCAAATAATGTTAACCGCTCATTTCTCAGAATTTGATTATGAATTTGAAGATGATAAACTGCTGATTTACGCTACTAACACCAAAGTTGACCTACAAATACTCGACCACATGTTACGCATTGGCCTCTGGTTAGCCAGGTATTTGGATGCACTTAACGTTTCTTCGGTTTAACTTCGTTACGACCGAGATTTTTCTTAGTCTCAGTAAAAGTTTCATGTTGCCGCGTGCGCGGATTGTACTTTTTAAGCGACAATTTCCCCTGATTTTTGACTGCTTGAGTCTGCGGATTAACCGTTGTATAGAGTCGCGTTTTACCATCATCACTGACGATACCGACTAATTTGCGCTTGGATTTACTATTACTCTTTGCCATATCCCTCGATATTATCATAAAATTTAACCTGATGCAACAAATGCGTAGCGTATCGTAAGATATACTCTAGCAGCAGTTTATTATTGAATCAATAATAACCCGTGACTAATCGAGGGTATGCTACTTGACAAAGTTAAAGATAATGTGTTATGATTCCATACAACTATGGATATAACAACTGCTTCAGGCACCCCCCCCCAGGAGTTTGACTCGACGGTCAATCAACAGCGGGAGAAGACGCCACTCCAAAACTATATAGAACAAATCGATCAGCGGATCGCGAACAACATCAACAATGCAAGCATTGGCAATGCGGCCGCAGAATCTGCAATCGGCGGCGCATCGCCAAGTTTTTGGGCAGGTGCAAACCGGCTAGTCAATCTTGGCACTAGCGATGTTGGCGACGATGCCGATCAAGTACGAATAGTAGCAGATAGTTTTCGTGCTTGGTTTAAACAGATACCGAGTGGTGACGAAAGTGCCCTTGCTTTAGCGTTAGCTATGCCGGAATATTTCTATGTTGCTGAAGGACAAAACGAGAAAATTTTCCCTGATCTCTTACAACAAATAATAAAAATACGTGACAGTTTCTCGCAAGAACAACTTCGAAATCTTGCACTTATTGCATTCATCAATGAGCACGACAGCTTATTGCTAGAGGCTAATAACCAAACTGATCTGCCGAAGAACCGGGGAGAGGATGGATATGATGACCGACGTACCGCGCTAGAAGCAATTTTTTCCGTTAAGCCAGACCAGGCTTTCTTGAGCGATTTGATCGATTACAAAGAGGCCATTTATTATAGTGACGACGGGACAGCGATGGAGCAAAAGCAGAGCGCCTACTCGTCGCTAGGGAGAAATAGTAGATCATCATCTATTGTCGTTACTGCCAGGGATGTAGAGGAAATATTTCATGTTGACCCCGCATGGTTGGCCGGGAGATTAAAAAGTGAGTGTGGGGATAAGGGTAGATTTAGAAGAGGAGTCCCGAAAGAAACACCACTTCATGAGATTGCTACTAAGCTTACCCCTTATCATAACTCGCTAGGTTTTTTAAAGGAAATCATAGTTGCTGACCCAGAAATGGCGACTGAAATAGGAATTACAAAATCCGCCCTCAGAGGGGTTGATAATGAAGGGATAGACTACCTTGATCCAGAGACCTTTGGAGTTATTTTGCAAATTGATCCAGCTCTCGCCCTGGAATATGCAAATGTTGGCGAGCTTGATTTAAATACATTAGACGCAGATTGGTTAGATTCATACATTGAAAACCCATTGGGATCAGATGTCAGGGCATACGAATGGATTCTTGAAAATATCGCTCGTCTACCGCAAGTTAAGATGACAGCAGGACGTGCACGGGACATGATCGACTTGTTCCTTAATTATGAACCAGATTACGTTGATATGTTAATCCCGCCGATTTTAAAAGCAGCTCGCCAGATTGATGGTCTGAAACTTGATAATGAACTTGCGCAAAAGTTACTTTCGAGTAAGCCCGTAATGGACTACCCGGACTTCCTGTTTGAGTGGAGCATAGAGAATGATGCTCCCATGATCTATGCGTTTGCGGACATGTCGCCAGAAACTTTCAAATTAATTTTGCCCCACCTGCACAATAAGAGTGATTGGAACATGCTAGGATCCTACTTAGCACTAGTTGGTAACATTCAGGACGGTGATGTACAAGAGCAATTGCTTGGTATGATCAAGGAGGCCCTTAAAAGTACTGCCGTTGCCAATGAGGTAGAATTCGATGATGATGTTGATGTGCTCATGGCAATAAACTCCCAATGGACGCACGCTCGCGATAGCGGCGGTATGATGCCAGACCGACAGTTAATTGGGCTAATGCCACTGTCGGCGGCGATAAATGCATCCATAGATACTAACTATCGAGCAGCACAAAGGGTTTTTAAAACATACAATACATTGCCACCCGACAAACAACAGTACTGGTCAGACCGGTTGAAATTCAAGTATAATTAGACATAACTAACATATAGATCACCGAAACTAACGAGATTTTTCAGCAAATCGCTACGCTGGAGCCGCCTTCGAGACTTGAACTCGAGACCCCTTCCTTACCATGGAAGTGCTCTACCACTGAGCTAAGGCGGCGTAAAATGTCACAGGATTTCCCTTTGACTACTGATTGTAAATGGACTATGCGCCGAGCACTCCCAGCGGAAGTGAGTCATTCTCGGGTCGTTACACTCCGCCACTGAGCTAAGGTGGCGTAGCAACAATTATACTACATATTTTTCTATGTAGTCTACCGAACCTCCGACTTCTCAAAATTACTAATCAAACGACTAAAATACATTTTTATTTCTTTATCAAAGTCCCAGTAATTATCGGGAAAGTCGTTCGTACCCCGGGTATCTACTTTAGCACCGCTATTATACTGAATTCGCAATGAAAAGCTGTCGCCATCCGTCACACTGTCGTCTCTTTTATTAAAACCATTCCACTCCCTAGCACCGTATTTTTTAATAATAGTTTGAACATCATCCAAAACAGAACGACCGACGATTTCTTTGATGGTAGTTGTATTGCGACACTGGTCGCTATAGGTGAAAAAGTATTCATTTTCTTCCTCATATATTTTATAATTCGGGAAGTTACTACATTCACCCCAACCTCCAGTATTATATGCAAAATAAGTTATACGATCTAGTTTTGAAGTCTCGCCATTTCTATTGTCCAGAATCAAAAAAGCGGTAATTCCCACAACTAACAGAAACAAAACACTGACGCTGGCGATTAAGATTGGGACTAACGTTTTTTTCTTACTAGTCGTAACGATTCCTCCTTTAAGGCTAGTTTCGTTTTACAATAATGCTGAAATTAACAATAAAACTCCGGCTATAGTGAGGATAATTCCGGACTTTCGCGTTTTCTTAACCATCTGTTCTGAATCGCGATTAGTTTTTTTGGTGGAACTTTTTGGCCAGATTATCATGATTAGTCCACAGACCATCACAATTACTGCCGAAACGATTTGTACCATGTCCCACGCGGTGTATTTGTCCATTTTCTCATCCTCTCCTGACTGAAACTATCTTCGTTATGATGTTTTCATGACAGAGATAGTTTCCTTGGTGCTGGGAGTAGGATTCGAACCTACGAAGGCATAAGCCAACAGATTTACAGTCTGTCGTGTTTGACCGCTTCACTATCCCAGCGCGACAGAAATATTATACACTATCCTAGTTTTATTTTTCAATTATTTTTCGTCATTTCTGAAAGTTGCTGACGAGAGAGTCTATCCAGACCCGCAGATTCAAACAGAAGTCGGTATAATTCCCATTGTCGATATCTATTGCGACGTGAACCATTACCTTCAGGAACCCAACTTGGACATCCGTTACTATCCCGCGCTATCCCATATTCGAGAGGCTTCCCTGGATGCAAGCAACCGCTCGCACCTCTAAGGAAATATTCCTCAGGATTTTTCTTATCAGCTGGCTGGTGCGCAGTTTCACAATTTCCACAATTATGGCAACCGTGCTCAATGAGCGATTGCTGGGGGGGGGTAGTAAAAGATTCTCCTGTGCTCATAAACGCTGCTTATTATATCAAAACATTACGATTCTGTCAAGTATGGAGCCGCTTCTCGGATTCGAACCGAGGACCCCCTCTTTACAAAAGAGGTGCTCTAACCAGCTGAGCTAAAGCGGCACATGCAAACAGTATATCAAAACGCTTTAATTTTTCAAATCTGCATTTTACGGGGTTGTTTGATGCGTTCATGTTGACCCTTTTCGGCCATTTTCTTGGCGATTAAGCGTAATTTATCAGAACGCTCGGTCTCACCTTCATTTTCCAGCGCGTCAGCTAACAGAGTAACACTTTGCGAGTTTGGTTCTAACTCAACCGCACGCTCTAATTCTTTGATCATTTTCTTGGTATTACCGACAGTTTCCAAAACTTTAGCATAAGCGATGTGGCGCACGGCGACATTTTCCTCAATTCTCAGTGCTTGTTCAAAAGCTTGCGTGGCCTTGTCCAGCTCGCCAGTCTCGTAATAAATTAAACCAACATTGTGTAGTGAGCTGGCACTTGGCTGCAAACTCTGAGCAATTTCAAAACATTCAATCGCGTCGTCATACTGCTGTTGCTTGGCGTACAAAATACCCAGGCGATTGTAGGCTTTAGCGTTTTTCTCATCAACACGCAAAATAGTTAGTAATGCTTTTTCAGCGCGCAAATACTTTCGCTCACGAATCGACCTTTGTGAAATTCTCCACAACTTGTCAAGCTGTTCGCCCAATTTCGAAAGCTCATGAGGTTTATTATCTATTCGCTGTTGCCAAAAAAGCACCGCTAGCCCTAGCAGCAGAATTACACTTACGCCTAGCATGCCATTCACACTAGTATTTTAACACATTTTCGACTTTGGGCGTAGCCAATCGAAACCTGCCATCCGTCGACTTGATCGGCAAATCTAAAAAGTCAGAATTAGAAACTAGAATTGGAATAGTGCAGAACAGGGAAACTGCAATTTTGGCAGACTTGACAAAACATGCCGGGGGGGGGTAGACTATTTTTGTTATTTAATTTGGTGGATACAGGAAGAGTTCGTATGACTATCAAGGAACGTAGACCGGGTAAAGATGTTTTTGGCTACGAGGGAATCGATATCGCTTTTGCAGTTAATACGGAGGGCTTCAACGACTCGGGGTTTGCTGGCCAAGTCGCGGAGCGCTTTTGGCCGGAGTTGGCCAACACAGAGCCGTGCGAGTTGGGCACGGTTATGTCGAAAACGGCTGATGATGGGCGCACTTATCATGCTCTAGTGTGCCATTCATTAAAAAATGGCTGGGGGGGAAATCAGGCTGAGATTATTGAGAAGTGCTTTAACAACATACCTGATTCAACAGAGCGAACAGTAGCAAGCATCGCAATCGGTCGCGGCCTTGTTGGGCAGCTTACGGGTGCTGATACGGAGCAGATAGAGGCCGGGATGGAGGCATCGAAAACGTCAATAATCCTGTACGGTTAGATATTTAGCGCCAGATAAGTTAACTGAGCACGCACATTACCATTTTGAACGAGATGCTCCAGAGTATCAGATATAACGTTCAGATTCCCCGCGATTTTTGTCCGACCAGCGGCCAGTAGGAGCATTTTAGCGATATTTTTTGTAAGATTAATCGCCGTTTCTCGAGTAGTTATGTCGGCAATAATTCCTAACCGTTTGGCGGGCGTCCCTTGAATAAAATCCTTGGCTGTGCTCATTTCACTTGCGGCAGTACGAAAATACTCCTCGTCCGTCAATAAACGAGCAATTTCGGCCGGTTTTCGGTCAGCCAAAAACATTATTTGGGCGTGTTTAGCGGCGGTCAACTTGGTTGGTGACATCTCGAGTAACTTTTCACAAACATCAACTGGTGAAGGTAGAATTTCGATAATTTGAGCGCGCGATTTAATCGTCAAGGGTAATTTAGTTGGCATGTGCGTAGTTAGAATATAGAAAATATGCTCAGATGGCTCTTCTAAGGCCTTCAGAAAAGCTTCTGGCGCGTTTGTTGTCATCTTTTCAATCTCATCAATAACGATGCACAACGGATCGCTACGACGATTGCGCATCAACGTCCGCAGTTCGCGGATGTCTTCGACGTTGATGCTCAGTGTTTTTTGTTTGTCGTGGAGACGCGGTTCGATCACAACCACGCCCGCACCGGCGATTTCCTTGGCCAGAGTTTTAGCGATCGTACCGAGGCCAACACCATGATCACCACTCAGCAACAGTGCGTGCGTCGGACGCTGGAGGTAGTTCGTCAAAGTTCGGCGAACTTTGGGATGCAAAATGAGGTCGGAAAAGTTCATTTTGCGTTCCTCTTTTGAATTTCCATTTCGAAATCTTTCGACAAATCAGCGGTAAAAGTTTTCCGCTCGCCACCCGGAATGGTAATTTCGAGCTCAGCCGCATGCAAAAACATCCTCCCCTTCTTTGCAGGGTCGTTCCTTGCAAAGGGGGGGTTGTATATAGGGTCGCCAACGATTGGTGAACCGATATACGCCAGGTGGACGCGCAGTTGATGAGTGCGCCCAGTCAGCGGTTTCAACTCGAGCAGTGCCGCACCGTCCGGGAAAATTCGCACTGTGCGGTAATCGGTGATCGCCGATTTCCCTTTCGGATCGATGCGGAAACAACTGGGCTGTTTAGGATCGCGCGCGATCGGTAAATCTATCCGCGCCGCGGGTTCTTTCGGCGCTTTTTCAACAATAGCCAGATAAGTTTTTTTGGCTTTTCGCTCGGCGAATTGCTTCTGGAGAACTTTTCGCGCATCCTCGTTTTTCGCTCCGATAATCACGCCGGATGTCGCTCTGTCTAATCTGTGCACAATACCAAACCGATTACTCTCTTGCAGGGTCGTTCCTTGCAAAGAAGAGCGGGATTTTATGAAATCCGCCACTGTAAATTCATCGTTTAGCGCACCCTTACTGTGCGTCAGAACGCCGATCGGTTTGTTGATAACGATAACGTTGTCGTCTTGGTACAAAACCAGCAGATTTATGGGCTTTTTATCGCATGCTGGGATCCTCACGCTAATTTTGCTCTTTTCGCTCACTGGGGCCGTTTTGACGAACTTTTCGCCATTAATCGACACATAACCCGCCTCGATATACTTCTGCCATGTAGCCCTGGAAAATTCAGGGTGTGTGTTTGCTAAATATGCATCTAATCTCATGTCCCTATTATACCCTATCTGGATGTAGTATAATAACAAACATGTCACCAGAGTACAATGTTCATGGAGACCAGGAAAAAACCGGTTTTAGCTTTGAATTCGTCGATGATGATCTTGGCTATAGATTTGATGTAAATAATAAACATTTTTATATTAAAGATATAGACGAAAGTTTTTTAGGCGCCAATTATACGGTTGGGATAAATGAGTTTGAAGTATGGGCAGGACAGTCTGGCGCTAGTGGGTCTGCGGTTGTTAAAGCGATGCGTGCATTGGGTTTTGAACCTTCCCCCCCCCAAGAGCAATACGACCCCATCCTTTTCTTGTTAATACAAGAAGAGATGGAGTGGCAAAAGACATATTCTGAATTACCAAACACAGTAAGCCCTGTCAAATTGGGCAAAATTCTTGGCAGAGATTATCGGTATGTAACAAAAACTGCAGCAAACTTGGACTATCGATTGCGAGCTGGCAGGTTAAACAAAGAAGTCGCCAATGATATTCGCGAATCAGATCTTCGGATAAAATATGACGAGGGGTGGCTAACAATACATGCGATTAGCGAAATTCTCGGTCGTGATCGCGGTTGGGTTGAGAACAGGCTAAAGGAGCATCAGATTATTCCAGAACCGCGCCGACAGCGAATATCAAATATCACGCTAGACCATTACGATCCCAACGTAATAAATATTTTGCTGCTAGAATCCAATAACTCGCCACCATCTGGAGGTGATTGGTATACCAAGAGTCGGATGGTCAGAGAAACTGGCAGGAGTCGATCTTGGATCGAGAACCGTGTCGGCGCATTTGCATCTCAGACCAGATACAAACTTGATGATATGCGAATGCCTCGTTTACACTATCCAAACACAGTGTTCCAAGAGTTGCTCGCAGAATCTCTGCATGATGTGATAGAGGGCGATTTGCAGTCAAATGTGGAGTGGATGATTGCTGCGCAGGTAGCTACATTACTAGGGATTAGTGAGACTTCTGCACGCAGAAAGATGAAGCGCCTCGGCGTGACACGAAGGTTGATGCTCGATAAGCCAGGAGGCCGCCTTGTTCAATGTTATAATACTGATCAGGTAATTGAAATATCAGAGAACCAGAATGCGCGAACCTCGATGGTGAGCGTCACTCAAATATCCACAATAACTGGAATTAGTTATTATCTTGTTCAGCGATATCTGACCGAGCTGGGTTATAAACCATTAGAAGACAACACGAGCGACCTAAGAAAAATGAGACTATACCCTAATACGGCTGTAGATGATATTAGACGGCACCATGAATCACGCACGAACGATTAACCTTATTAGTGAAGGCCGACCATGGTTTTACCTATGTTGAGTTTTGGCTTTACCATGACTTCACCATCAACCCCCACCCGCCCCTGTTTTATCAACTTCTGCCAAACCGCCCGCGAGCGTTCGGGATGTTGTTTCGCCAAATAAGCGTCCAATCTCACACGAACATTGTATCATTTTCTTGATTTTTAACGTAAATATGCTACAATAATAAAATGCGAATGTCCGAGTCTATTTTCGCTGACCGCATAACTGAGACTACCCCCCCCCATGAAGCTAGGCGCGGGATCTGTGACGGTTATGAATACGAACACATAGGTGAAATCAACGGCATCAACTATGGCTGGCGTTTCGATTTGTGTTGTGAAGATGGCACGCCGCAGTACGTATATCTTAACTTGCCAAGTACCTTTACGCCCAAGCAGAACGCGTACGATCTTATAATGATTGCGCGCACACTGAGGACTAGCCCCATTGATCTTCAGACGATTTTGACTCATTTTGCCATTGCCGGCCAGCTTGACACGCAGACATCCACACGCTACTACAGTAATTTGTCCTTAGAATTGCTTAGAGATGAGTGTACGTGGCAGAATTGGTTTGCTGATTTGCCGAGAACGTTAGCAGCATATTCTATAGGGAAAAGCCTGGGCAAGTCGGTGAATGGTGTTAATGGTTTAGCAAAAGTGCTCGACTATACTCCGGACGCTAATAATAGGTTCGACAAAAATCTTCTACACACATCGCGTACACATATAAGAAGTCACAAGAAACAAGAATCCTGCATTTCCAGTGAAGAAATGTCACATAACCTAGGGCATAGGAATCCCAAATGGGCCAAAAACGCATTGTGTGATATTGGTATAGAACCGGATATCCGGTGGAATAAGAGAGGTCTATTAGCTGAGATGTTCGACATAAAATATCAAGAGACTCTTGAATCTAGTTGGCCCAAGGCCGCTGGAGAGGCTTGGAGTAGACACATGATTGCCATTACGGTATTCGAGCGGACAGGCTTCAGCCGTCACTGGACATATGCAAGGCTTGACGCTTTACAGGCTTACAGGTTACTAAATGATGATGGGCGTCCCTGTCTGCACTATATGGATGGTGAAAAGATAGCTAACCATTTAATAAAGATCGCAGAGGACATTAAGGCTCAAGCAACTGATGTAAAAAGGTCATATTTTGTTTCTCTCGATTCAGCTTGTGAGATATTCGGTACAAGTGACAGGATCCGCGTCAAATCATTTTTATTGCGACATAGCGAAAGCAAGAAACTAGAAATGTCTCGAGGCAGTGATGGACGCAGAGCTATAGCATATCGCTACGATCCTACTGAGCTGGAAGCACTCAAACCAGAGTATGCTATGATGATTAAAAACAATAGATCAGGTAAGACTGCTGCCAGTAAAGACACTGCGGTGGAAGTTATTTGATTGAACAATGAGTAAACACAATATTTATCAGCTTAGTCGCAGTTAGAATAATCAACCCCCGATCGCCTCGCGCGTTTCAATTTTTTCCAACAAATCATCTAAATCATACTCGTAAATTTTACCATTTTTGAAATCGTGATACTCGGATTTTTTTCCGGTATGTATCTTATTTAGACAAGCTAGAAAGCCCCCGTGTGTGACTACCACGGCAGTTTCAAATTCTTGCGTCAAGAGTTTTAGACCCCTTAAAAATGCAACCACACGTTTTCTAACATTTGCTTTCGTTTCCATATCACGGCCGACAATTTGCTCGTCTTCTAATAAAATTTGGTCGGTTCCATTAGTATTCTCAATTTCACCCAGATAACGTTCACGCAGCAGCCAATCTTGAAAAATGCGCACTTCTTGTCGCAGTTCTTTGTTAATTATTTCACTGGTTCGAAGTGCACGTTCTAAATCACTACTAAAGATAACATCGATGTCGTAATTACGCAATTGCTCGCCAGCTTCTTTTGCCTGCAGTTCGCCGAGCGCGGTCAATTCCGTTTCTTGCCAACCTTGAACCAACTTATCGCGATTGTAATTAGTCTCTCCATGCCTCACGAAAAGCAACTTCAACTATTTCTCCTTGTCGAAGTAATTAATCCCTACTGCATCCCTCACCTTTTTCAGAGTCTCATTCGCCACAACATTCGCCTTTTCTGAACCCGCGCGCAGAATTTCGCGGACTTCGTCGGGGCGGGTTTCGTAATAAGCGCGTTTTTCGCGAATCGGCGATAAAATACCTTCTAACACGTCGATTAGGTATTTCTTGACCGTGACATCGCCCAAACCGCCGCGTTGGTAGTGTTCTTTCATTTCGGCGACGCGCGGGTCATTCGGCGCGAAAACGTCCAGGTAATAGAAAACGACGTTCCCCTCTACTCGGCCCGGATCGTCGATGTGGACATGGTCGGGGTCGGTGTACATTTGCATGACTTTTTCACGCACTGTCGCGGTGTCGTCGCTCAGGTAAATACCGTTGTTCAGGGATTTACTCATCTTTTCATCGATACCGTTAATACCCGGCAAGCGGCGGGACTTTTCATCGGTCGCTAGCATCGCTTCGGGTTCGGTCAAAACGTCGCCGTACAGCGAATTAAAGGTTCGCACGATTTCGCGATCCTGCTCCAGAATCGGTAATTGATCTTCGCCGACTGGTACGAGATTGGCGTTAAAGGCCGTAATATCAGCCGCCTGGGCGATCGGATAAGTTAGAAAACCAACTGGGACGGAATTTTCAAAACCGCGCTCGCGAATTTCCGTTTTGATGGTCGGATTGCGCTGCAGCCGGCCCAAATTCACTAGATTTTGGTAATGGATGGTCAGTTCGTACAGTGCTGGAATCTGACTCTGGATGAAAAGTGTCGTTTTGGTTGGGTCAAGGCCGACTGCCAGATAGTCCAGAGCGACCTCGAGCACATTTTCACGCACTTTGGCGGGATTTCGCGCATTGTCGGTCAGCGCTTGTTGGTCAGCGATCATGATAAACATATCGTATTCACCGCTGTTTTGCAGCTCAACGCGGTTTTTGAGCGAACCAACAAAATGACCGAGATGCAATTTGCCGGTCGGTCGATCGCCGGTGAGGATAACTTTTTTCATGATGCTATTTTATCACATCACGCCCAAGTGTGATACAATGTCCGGGATGTATAAACGAAAATTCGTGGTGTTCTATAATAATCAGAGCACGCGCTCTAGTGGTTTTGACCCCCTGGTGCGGACGCCTTTGGATAAATATTGCCATCGCACGGGAGCTAGCGTAACGTATTTGACGGTTTTGCCAAACTTTAACGATACAATTAAATATATCGCCAAGGCGGACATGATTAAGGATGGTGATACGGTCGTCGCCGCCGGTGGTGATGGAACGCTGAGCGCGGTTTTTAACGGTTTGGTCAAAAGCGGTAAAGAAGTAGATTTCGTGGTTTTGCCCCTGGGGCAAGCCAACGATATGACTGGTTCACTAGGCAGCCGAAAAAAGTTTTTTGACATTATTGGTATTGTCAACTCGCCGACTATCGAATATCAAGCGCTCGATCTGAAGATTAATGATAAGCATCTTTATTATGCTTTGCACGAGTGGGGTGTTGGACATTTAGCTAATATCGGTGAGCGCAACGATAGATTGCAACGCATCGCTAAGGCGAACGGCAAGAAGATCAACGTGCCGGCCGAAGTATTTAAATATTATAGAAAGCACGCCGTGCCCAACCCGAGCGCTAATCTGCCGGCTTATACTGATATTGATGGCCAAAAACACAAATATAGCGTGATTTCGGTGCTACTCGGTCGTATCGGCGGCGTTTGGTTCCCGCGGATCGATCGTAAAACTGTCAAGTCCCTGCATGCTGGCGACGAAATGGCAGTAGTTAATGTTAACATCAAAGGTAATCCGTTGATTGACATACCGACTATCGTCAGCTGGGTAGCTCGCGGACTACCGGCTAAGCGCACCAGAAAAGCCAAATTCACCTTTGACAAACCGATTAAGGAAATCAACGTGATGGTTGATGGTGAGAATTTCGCGGTGAAAGATATCAAGACTATTTCAACCCGGCGGGTGCCGACCAAGATAAAATTACATATACCAGCAGATTAGGACGGTTTGACTTTTTTGGTAAAGATCGCTTGGACAACGGTCGTATCGCCTTTTTGAACCAGAGGTGAGACCTCGTCCGACATCTCTTGACCGCTAAGTTTAGCTAGACGTTTTTGCAGTTCATAACCAAATTTCTTGGCTGGCCACTTCTTATAGGTCGAATACAAAATTGGTTTGCCAAAATGAATTTCAGGATCGCCGTCATAGCGCAAACCAACCGGCACGACCGGCGCATGCGTGTTATAAGCTAGTTTAGTGAATCCGAGTTTCGGTGCGTGCAGCTTGTTGTCGAGCGTGCGAGTACCCTCGACATGCATGCCAACCGCTTCCCCACGCTCCAAATATAGGGTGGCTGCCTTGAAAGCAGCATCCACGACTATCTTATCACCAGCTTTAACCGGAATCTGATTAGTCAGTTTCACCATAGTTTTGATGAATTTGAGCGACAATTTCTTACCACCGTCAAACAAGACTTTCTTGGCCATGAAATGAATCGGCCGGCGAGCTGAACCAATTAGGATAACCGAATCCACGTCCTTGATATGATTCGCGGCAAAAATCACCGCGCCGCGTTTCGGAATGTTTTGGCGGCCAAATTCACGGATTTTCATCTTGCGCCACACCAGCCATTTTAGAAAACCGTAAAGCGTATAGTAAGTCCCGCTGCTAATAAGTCTATGTACCATAGGGTCCTATCTCGCGAAGTGAGCAAACGCGCGGTTTGCTTCGGCCATGCGATGAGTATCTTCTTTTTTCTTGAACGCGGCGCCAGTTTGATTGACCGCGTCAACGATTTCGGCGGCCAAGCGCTGTTCATAGGGCATCCCTTGGCGCTCGCGAGCGCATCCGACCAACCACATAAAGGCGAAATGTTCTTGACGATGACCCTGGATCGGGAATGGAATTTGATAATTCGCACCACCGACGCGACGACTTTTAACTTCGTAATTTGGGCTGATGTTTTTGAGAGCTTGTTCGAAAACCTCTAATGGATCTTCTGATTTCAGTTTCTTAGCAGCGATTTCCAGCGCACTGTAAACCATACGTTCAGAAGCTAATTTCTTACCATTCAACATCGATTTGTTGATTAATCTCTGCACCAACACACTGTTATATTTGCGATCAGCAGGGATTTTCCTTTGAAGGGATTTGGTAACTTTACGCGGCATGATTATTTCCTCCCCTTCTTGGTTTTCGCGGGAAGTTTTGGTCGCTTTTTAACATCGCACATTAGTGCCATCATACTGATACATAGAATCAGCAAGATTTGGACGCTCGATGCAGCGACTTTGACCCAGGCGTCATTGTTTAATGCTAACAAAAACGTCATCGCAATTGTAATAATCGCAAAAATAACGGTTGCAAAAACTGGATGATATTTCTTCATTATTTATCCCCCTTCTTTGTACCATATTTACTACGACCGCGTTTGCGGTTTTCGACGCCCTGGAGGTCGAGCGCGCCGCGCACGATGTGATAACGCACACCCGGCAGATCTGGCACGCGACCACCGCGTACTAAAACTACTGCGTGTTCCTGTAAATTATGTTTTTCACCACCGATATAAGCCCAAACTTCCTGACCGTTAGTCAGGCGCACACGGGCGACCTTGCGCATGGCAGAGTTCGGTTTTTTCGGGGTTTTGGTTGTGACTTTGATACAAACGCCGCGTTTCAGCGGTGCGTCCTGGTTATATACCCTGGTTTTTAGGGTGTTTTGAATGGTCAAAAGCGCCGGCGCCTTGGATTTCTTGGCGGCCGATTTGCGCGGTTTTCGAACCAATTGATTGATTGTGGGCATTCTACTCCTTCTTTACGCTTCGTTTCACTACGCTTATGAGACAAAACCGCAATGGTTTTTTCTCATCGCGCCGGGACGAAAAGTGTGATTTTCGTCTCGGGCTGCTCTTTTTCCTTAGCATGAAGCATTAAACTTTCAACTAGGGGTTATCACCACAGCACCGGTGAAACCCATGAAACTCGCTAGTAATTATAACAAAGTTAGGACTTTTTCGCAAGTCTGTATAGCTGATAAAAAATTGCATAAACAAATAATGTGAAGAAGGTTGTCAATAAAATATACCCCAAAGCGAAACTATCAAGATTTTGAATAGTTTTTACTACTGTGTTCCATGGTCTAGCAACCATGTCCCAAGAGTTGAATCGTAGAAATCGACCAATAAAAACTGCTAGGCTGCTCAGTAATGAAACACCGATAATGAGCGACCAAATTTTTACTTTGCTTGTGCGCCTGGCGAGAAACTTGTGAATATTTAGTAGCGATAATAGTCCCATCATAAGGGCTAAAAATACGCCGGAAATAACCGTAATTAACTCCAACCAAATTGTAAAATCACGATTATAAACAACGCGACTAACTTCGTAGAAACGCTCACCGTAGAAAGATAGTTCGCCTAAATGAATAACATCGGTGAAAACGTAAATCGCGTTCGGGAAGAACAATAACCAAAAAATCATCCAGGTGACTGTTAGCCACTTATTTTGTTTTGGTCGCACCGCGAATGATGAGAATAATAGCGGTAAGAACGCTAAGAAGAGATTCCAGACCAACGCCAAATGCAACTGATGCTTAGTCAAGTAAAAAGTTAGCAAGCAAATTACCGTGTAGATAGAACAAAACAACGCGAAAACTTTAATCAGCGGTTTACTCATGTATACAGTATACATTTCGATATGACTCAACTCAACACTTGACAATACCCCCCCCCGTTGTGGTACACTGCAGTTTGTAAGGATAAGGGTGTGGGAGAAAGTGCAAGTAATGGAGATAGATAAAACAAGTATTCCTGATTACTGTTGGGGTTGCGAAGATAGTCTTGAGTGTGGGGCAATGGCTCTGCAAATGTTAATACGCGACGATCATATTATAGCAGCGTTTCTACGAGGAGGTGATTTTTTGATGGAAGCAGCGGAACAAGCTGAGCAAAACCCTGAACGACAGGCAGCCATCAGTGACATGTGGAATTGCCCCAAGGTTATTGAGTATTACGGATCGGAAGAAGACGAAGATGAGGGTGATGGAAGTATAAGGCAATTAATGGAAAGCCTATAATTAGAATCGATTTTTAATTTATCCAAAGCCCAGAAACCCGCGCATCAAGCAACGCGTGAGTTTTTCTTCTAGATCCTGAAACAAGTTCAGGATGATAGTTTTGTCTACTCTGGTAAATCTTGCTGATTGTCTTCGTCGAGGTCGTCGTATTGCTGGTTCACGAATTCTTCTTCGTTCAGAACGCCCGTGCCGACTGGGATTTTGCGACCAATGATAACGTTTTCCTTTAGACCACGGAGGCGGTCGACGCGACCAGAGGTGGCGGCGCTAATCAACACGCGCGTAGTGTCTTGGAACGAGGCGGCCGATAGGAACGAATCACTGTAAATCGCCACTTTGGTGATACCGAGCAACAGTTGGGTGAACTGCGCTGGTTCTTTACCATCGGATTCGAGTTGTTTGTTAGTGTGAACGACCAGCGCTTTGGACGCGATATCACCCGCCACGAACGGACTATCGCCGGGTTCGTCGATTTGCACACGACTAAACATTTGTCGCACGATGATCTCGAGGTGTTTCGGCGAAATGTTTTGACCCTGCGCGGCGTAAATGCGTAACACATCGTTGATGATGTAACGTTGAGTTTCTTCGATACCCTTTAGTTTCATTAATTGATGCAAGTTGATCGAACCCGTGGTCAGGCGATCACCAGCTTTGACTTCGTCGCCAGAAGTGACAACTAGTTGACGCCAGTTCGGGAATTCATACTTGAGCACAGAATTCTGAGCGGAAGATAGCTCAATACTGCCCTTTTTGACCTTGGTTTGACCATCAAAAGCGGCCACGATCGGTAGTTCGTTATCCGCACCAACTGCTAAAATATCGCCAGCTGATACGATAGTGCCGTTTTTGACCTGTGCAGTATAACCCTCCGTCAACTTGATAGTTTCGCTACGAGTCGAAGTTGGTGTAACTTCAATGATGTGTTTGTCCCCTCGCTCACTGGTTGCTACCACACCATCACATTCGCTAAGAATCGCTTCACCCTTCGGCGAACGTGCTTCGAACAATTCATCAACACGCATCAGACCCTCTGATGTTCCAGTACCGAGACCAGAAGCGTGTTTAGTGTCGAGTGTCAACTGAGTACCGGGCTCGCCGACCGATTGTGCGGCGATAACGCCTACTGGCTCAGCTTCACTGACCAAGAAACCAGTCGCCATGTCGATGCCGTAGGATTTTTGCGGAATACCGCTTAGTTCTTCTGTTGATAGCACAGACATAATTGTTACAGCATCGATACTTTCATCATTTTGAATCCCGGCGGCCATATCCAGAGTGATAAGTTCATCCTTCTTGCCGTAACCAGGTACATCAGCCGCCAAATATCGACCCGCAATACGATCAGAAAAATCGATCATTGTATCTTCAGTTTCTGAACGATAAACAGTAAAACCAGGATCATTAGCCGTCCCTTCATCGCTGACTGTAAAAACATCTTGTGACACATCGACCAAACGACGTGTCATGTAACCAGAATCGGCGGTTTTGAGCGCTTTGCTAACTTCACCAAAACGCGAACCACGTGTCACCACGAAAGCTTCGAGCGGTGTAATACCGTGCTGGTAACTGTGTTTGACCGGTAGCTCAATAGCGCGACCGGTAGTGTCGACCTGGATACCAATCATAGCGGCAGCCTGTTTGATGTTATCAACTGAACCGCGAGCGCCAGAATTAACTAAAATCGCGGTCGAAGTATCAATTTTCGCCAGTTCGTCACGGACTTTATCAGTCAAAGTGATATCGATTTCACGCCAAGCTTTGACGGTCAAATTGTAACGTTCTTGATCAGTAATTAGACCTTGATTGTACTGATCAGCGATACGTGAGATCTTGTTATCACCATGTTCAACTGTACCAACCAGATTCTGTACTTCAAAGAAATCATCTTTACCCATTGATAGCGCCGATTGTGTAGCGTGTTCAAAAGCTAAATCTTTAACAGCATCAGCCACACTAGCAGTGATATCAACTCCATAATTGTTGAATATCCGCGCCATCACTCGACCCAGCGGTTTTTTAGCGATCACTTCATTAATGAACGGAAAATCTTCGGGTAATAATTCATTGAACATTAGTCGACCGAGCGTCGTATTACGAGTTTCACCACGAAAACGCACTATGATTGGTGTTTGATATTGAATTTCACCAGCATCGTAAGCCAAAATCGCTTCACCCATATCCGAAAAGGCTCGTGGTTTTTGACCTTCAGCCAAACCGGCAGACAATTTGTCGTAGGTCAGGTAGTAACAACCAAGAACGATATCCTGAGATAAATTGAGGATCGGCGCCCCGTCGGCAGGTTTAAGTAAGTTATTACTAGAGCTCATCAGATCACGAGCCTCAGCTTGAGCTTCAACACTAAGCGGTAGATGAACTGCCATTTGGTCACCGTCAAAGTCCGCATTAAAACCAGTCAGTACTAAAAGACCGAGCTGGATAGCTTGACCCTCAATCAGACGCGGTTGAAAGGCCTGAATACCCAAACGGTGCAACGTTGGTGCGCGATTTAACAGTACGTATTTGTCCTGAATCGCCTCGTCGAGAGCATCCCAAATTATCGGATCACCAGCTTCGATCAGTCGCTGCGCCGTACGAATATTATGAGCTTGTTCCCACTCGAGAAGTTTAGAAATTACGAATGGTTTAAATAGTTCCATCGCCATGGTTTTTGGTAGACCGCACTCATTGATTTTTAGTTCTGGACCCGGTGCAATAACCGAACGACCAGAATAATCAACGCGCTTGCCAAGTAGATTCTGGCGAAAACGTCCCTGTTTACCTTTCAAAAGATCCGATAGTGATTTCAAACGTCGATGATTACCAGTACTTTGAGCTGCCCGCGTACCACGCGTCGCTGAGTTATCAATCAAAGCATCAACAGCTTCCTGTAACATGCGCATTTCATTTCTAGTAATCACTTCCGGCGCGTTGAGTTCAGCTAACTTTTTCAGACGATTATTACGATTAATTACCCGACGATACAAATCGTTCAAGTCAGAAGTTGCGAAACGACCGCCAGTCAATTGAACCATGGGTCTAAGATCGGGCGGAATTACCGGCAAAATCGTCAAACAGGTCGACTCAGGTTTGATTCCAGCACTGACCATACCCTCAAGCATTTTCAATCGTTTCTGCAGACGCTTCTTGGCCTGACCCTTTTTACTCTCAGCTTCTTCGTTTAGTTCAGTAATCAACTTTGGTAAATCAATTTCACTCAGTAACTGATGTAGTGCTGCTCCACCCATACCAACTTCGACCAATTCATCATATTCTTCTGGTAAATTGCGATAAGCGGTTTCGCTCATCAACGCACCCTTATTCAAACTACCAAGAATTACTTTTTTCTCGTTGTAAGTTTCATTTAGTTCTTCTAACTCGTGATTCATTTCAGCAGATAGGGCCCTAATGTCAACTGGATTATCAGTTTTGGCCTCTTCCCCCTCATCAATCTGTTCCAAACCAGCCGCTTGTTCATAGCGCAGTTTGATCGCTGCGCGACCCGCTTCAAATTCCGCCTCGTTATCAGCTAGTAATTGAGCGATTTTCTCTTCGTCAGTTGATAAAATAATATACGATTGGAAGTACGCCACACGTTCGATATTTTTGACCGTTAAATCAAGTAAAAGTGACATTGTGCTCGGCACACCACGCATAAACCAAATGTGTGCCACGGGTGTCGCTAGTTTGATATGACCCATGCGTTCGCGACGCGCACTGGATTTGGTAACCAATTCGCCGTTTTTGTCGACGGCGGCCTCGCGACTGCGAACACCTTTTAATTTAGCGTCGTGCGGATTAATATCTTTAACTGGACCAAAGATTTTTTCACAGAACAAACCATCACGTTCAGGTTTTTGGGTACGATAATTGATCGTTTCTGGTTTTAGAACTTCACCGTAACTCCACGCTAAAATATCATCAGCTGAAGCGACCGCCAAACGCACAGCGTCAAAATCAGCGATAGCTTTATCATCAATCCTAGCCATTTTATTCCTCCTCGCTTTCTAATTCGTCGCTAAAATCATCGGGTTCACCAATATCGACCTCTGGTTCTTCGTTAAAGACGCTATCCTCGTCAACCTCAGCAATGCGAACAGCATCATCTTCACCCAGGTCAATTACACCACCCTCATCCACTTCGTCGCCAACAATTTCCTCTTCACCCAGTTCGGCAATTTCATCAGTCAGATCATCAACCGAAACTTTACCACCATCACCCTTAGTTACCACCAGGTTTTCAGCATCTTCCAATTCACCGGCGCGCACCATATCGACACGCAAACCAAGACCTTGAAGTTCCTTAACCAGAACTTTGAACCCTTCTGGCACATCTGGACCCTCGATTGGTAAATTCTTGATAATTGATTCGTACGCTTTGGCACGACCCTTAACATCGTCAGATTTGACAGTTAACATTTCCTGTAGGGTCGTCGCCGCACCGTAAGCTTCGAGTGCCCAAACTTCCATCTCACCGAAGCGCTGACCACCGTTTTGCGCTTTACCACCGAGCGGTTGTTGGGTCACCATAGTGTACGGTCCGGTCGAGCGAGCGTGAATTTTGTCCGCCACCATGTGGTGTAGTTTGATCATATACATGTTACCAACAGTGGTTTTTTCTTGAAAAGGTTCACCCGTTCGACCATCGTAAAGTTGGACTTTGCCGTCTTCGGGCAAACCAGCTTTCGCTAATTCTGAAGCGATCGCATCATTCGGTACGCCATCAAAGGCTGGTGAAGCTACTTTGTAACCAAGCAGGCGAGCCGCCATGCCAATATGAACCTCAAACAACTGACCGAGATTCATACGACTTGGTACACCGAGCGGATTTAGAATCATGTCAACCGCCTGTCCGTCAGCCATGAACGGCATATCTTCGATCGGTAGGACGCGCGAAACTACGCCCTTGTTGCCATAGCGACCGGCTAATTTATCACCCACCTGGATTTTGCGAGCCTGAGCGATAAAAACTTCAATTTGTTGTAACACGCCAGCTTTTAATTCATGTCCAGATTCACGATCAAAGATTTTAACAGCGACGACTTTACCACCCTCAGCACGACCAACGCGGTGCGATGTATCGCGAACATCTTTGGCTTTTTCACCAAAAATAGCGCGGAGTAATCGTTCTTCTGAACTGAGTTCTTGTTCACCCTTTGGTGTAATCTTACCGACCAAAACATCGCCGGGTTTAACTTCAGCACCGATTGTCACAACCCCACTTTCATCTAGATGACGCAACACCTCTTCACTAACATTAGGAATATCGCGCGTGACGATTTCTGGACCTAATTTAGTATCGCGAATTTCCACTAGCGATGAAGTGATGTTGATATTGGTTAGTTCATCATCATGCACTAAACGTTCAGAAATGATGATACCGTCCTCCATGTTGTGACCTTTCCAGGGCATGAAAGCAACGATCATATCGCGTCCTAATGCCAACTCACCATCAGCGACCGAAGCACCCTCGATAATCGGCTGACCTTTGGCAACTTTTTGACCGCGAGAAACAACGACACGCTGATTGAATGAGCGATCTTCGTTTGATTTAATAAAGTGTGATGGTTTGTAAGAACGAACATCCTTATCGGAATATTTAACCTGAACTTCGTCAGCACTAGCCTTAATAATCTCACCAGCAGATTCAGCACAGATCAGTTCAGCTGTGTTGGCCGCCACATCGTGTTCGATGCCGGTGCCGACAATTGGCGCGGCTGGTTTAATCAGAGGTACAGCTTGACGTTGCATATTTGCACCCATTAAATTACGTTCACCGCGATTCTTTTCTGAGAATGGGATCAGTGCGGCAGTTGCACCAATAACCTGCATACGACTAACATCCATGAAAGTAACTTCGCTGGCGTCGGCGGTTTCTGGTCCTAGATTACGACGCACATCAACGCGAGATTCTTTGAATGTACCGTCAGTATTTAGTTCGGTCGAACTCTCTGCAATCACTTCGCGCATCTCAGCTGCCGAATCCAAATAAACCACTTCATCAGTGACTTTACCGTTTTTGACTTTGCGATATGGTGCTTCGATAAAACCATATTCGTTGACCTGCGCGTAAGTCGCTAGATTCAATACTAGGCCGACATTAGCACCTTCCGGCGTCTCAAACAGACAAATTCGCGAATAGTGCGTCGGATGAACATCGCGCACTTCGATGCCAGCACGTTCGCGCGTCAAACCCCCCGGACCCATCGACGACAAACGACGTTTGTGCGACAATTCGGACAATGGGTTAGCTTGATCCATAAATTGCGATAACTGTGAACTAGCAAAAAATTCGCGCACAGCAGCTACGATTGGACGCGCGTTAATCAGTTGCCCGGGTGTAACATTTTCCATTTCAGCGATTGACATACGATCGCGAATATTTCGATCCATGCGAAGCATACCAATGCGGAATTGACGCGCTACTAATTCGCCGACTAATTTCACACGACGATTGTGGAATGCGTCGATATCGTCGGCCGGTTCCTGCGTATTATTAAGACGAATTATTTCACTAATAATTGCTACTAAATCATCGAGTAACAACACGCGATTTTCCGCTGTGTTGGTGATATCGTCGTTTAATCCTAGATCTTTCTTGATTTCGGCCAAGCGCTGGGTCATTTTATAGCGACCGACGCGACTAACATCGAAACGTTTGAAATCAAAGAACATACGTTCGACCATCGATTTTGCGTTATCAACAGTGGCTAAATCGCCTGGACGAATCTTACGAAAAACCTCAATGAGAGCTTCATTAGTGCCGCGTGCAGTGTCCTTTTCAATAGTAGCATCAATATAATTAACTTCACCAGTGTCGACTTTCTTGAATAAATCTTTGAGCGCGATATTAGTACCGTAACCCAGCGCCCTAAGCAACGTGGTAATAGCGATTTTACGACGACGATCGATTTTGACATAAATTGCGCCATTCACGGCAGTTTCGAATTCCAACCACGCGCCGCGGCCCGGAATCAACTTAGCACCATAATAATTACGATCACCAATACGTTCAGCGGTAAAGAACACCCCAGCGCTACGAATTAACTGCGACACGACAACACGTTCAGAACCGTTAATCACAAACGTCCCCCGATCAGTCATCCACGGATAATCACCGAGGTAGAGTTCCGATGTTTTAACTTCGCCGGTCATTTTGTTGGTCAATTCGGCCGTCACATACAGCGGTGCTTCGTAACTAACGTTGTTACTCATCGCTTCGCTATCAGAGATTTTCGGTTCGCCAAAATGATAATCTGTAAAAGAAATTGATAATTTCTGTGAAGTATAATCGTCGATCGGATTCAGTTCGGCGAAAATTTCACCCATATCTTCCTGAATCAATTGTTGCCACGATTTTTTGAGATGCTCAATCATATCCGGCAAACCTAGAACTTTATTTTGGGGCGTAAAATATGTTCGTTTTGTGATACCCTTGACCGTTTCGCTGGCCTTCTTGACCGGCAACGGCGCGATTTTAGTTACTCTTGCCACGCTTGCTCCCCTTACGTAAAATTAAAGTTGTTTTTAGCAGCTAAGAAGGAACTAATTCTGTTCGCAAAACTAACCAAGACCCGTCCGCCACGACAGGTACAGCAAACAGACTTACATCTACTTCATTGTTGATAGTTTAGCACAGGCGGCTAGGCCGTGTCAAGCATTTTACTTTTTAATCAGGATTTTGTCGATCAACCCATACTTTTTCGCTTCTTCGGCGGTCATCCAATAATCGCGTTCCATATCATCGCGGATTTTTTCGATTTTCTGACCAGTGTTGGTCGCGAGAATCTTGGCCAATTTTTCCTTTACATCGATGCTCTCGCGCAGGTCGATTTCCATGTCGGTGACTTTACCACGGGTGCCGGACGACGGTTGGTGAATCATCGTTTTAGCGTTGGGCAACATAAATCGTTTGTTTTTCGCACCAGAACTGAGCAGAAGCGCGCCCATCGACGCCTGAAGCCCAATACCATACGTCGCCACATCGCACGGTACGAAATTCATCGTGTCGTAAATCGCCAAACCGTCGTAAACCGACCCGCCGGGGCTGTTGATATACAGATTAATATCAGTTTTCGGATCCTCCGACGCGAGGAAAAGTAGCTGCGCCACGATCAGGTTCGCCGTGCGCTCGTCGACTTCTTCGCCCAGGAAAATAATTCTGTCTTTTAATAAGCGCGAATAAATATCATAAGCGCGCTCACCATCATAGGATTTTTCGACCACTGTTGGGATCAAATAACTCACAGATTTACTCATAAGCTAATATTAACAATTTCCGGCACCTCTGTCAAGGAAGTGATAGTCTTTTGATAAAATCGTGAAGCCCAGGTGGCGTTTCTTTAACTTCCTCGTAGCCCATTTTTTTATAAAAATTGACAGCAGATTGTCTAGCAAATAGTTGTATGGCAGTCGCGCCCATACCCGCCAGACAAGATTCCGCATACGATAAAAGCTCGCGCCCTACCCCCCCCCTCTGGTATTGGGGTTGAACGGCAATCTTAAAAACTCG
>WQTP01000036.1 GCA_009786195.1 Candidatus Saccharimonadota bacterium | reverse complement strand
CCCCAGCCAGTCATATTCTGTCATGGTATTGCAATTATATCACGACAGATTTTGATTGCAAGAGTATGCGTGATGATATGAATGACTCAGCTCGTCCGAATCCGCCGGTAATGAAACTTGACCGAAGGTCGCCAATGAGTAGCAGCATCACTATCATATTGTTTGATGACACCGTCCGTGACTTCGGCAATTTGTGCTAGCGCCGGGTTGTACGGTGCTAATGTTCGATAAAAAGCTAGATCGTTATCGCGCACAGGGGTTCGCCCGGGAAAAACTTCACGAAATCTAGTAGTAGCAACTCGATCGAAATAACTCGCATCAGCGTGTGGCGGCATAAATTGTTCAAGTCGTAGACCCATCCGTGTTAAAGCTTTTTGAACATCGCCTAAATTCTGCCCGCCGCGTGCTACAATCAACGCGTAAAGTAATCCTTTTTCAGATAAAAACACTGTCGCATTAGCACCCGCACCAATGGGAATTTTATTGGCAATAGTTGATTTAATTTCCACACACACCCCAAATGCCGCCTGGATATATTTTTCCAGATTAACCTCATCATACAGTGGATTCATGGGATTATTTTACCATATTTTCACTATAATTTACAATAATAATATCAGATTAAGCATAATTATAAAATAAAATTGGGTATTGACAAATCCACGAGGGGGGGGGTAGAGTAGGAGAGTAACTCAAGAAAGGAGATTGATAGCATGGAGGGAGATTTGTATTTTGGTCGTGCTGAAAATTGTACGCAATACTCAGCCCCAAAGGCAGTGCCAGAAGAAAACATCCTGGTTGGCGATAAGATTGTTACCGCTGATTACCATGGGTACGAACGCTATGTGGATGACGTAACTAGAGGGATGTACGAACGAGCTCGAACAGAAATCGGGTGCGGCAGTTGCAGGATTGTCTGTGATAATGCAATAGAAAAAAACGTCGGGGTACATAAGGGAAGAGATAGAGGTGGCACGGTGCTTTGGTCTTTTGTTAACACCACTGGATTTT
Organism: Candidatus Saccharimonadota bacterium; assembly: GCA_009786195.1. Classification (GTDB taxonomy): domain Bacteria; phylum Patescibacteriota; class Saccharimonadia; order Saccharimonadales; family Saccharimonadaceae; genus WQXA01. The sequence continues at coordinate 26,752 of WQTP01000036.1, read as the reverse complement.
CCAGAGATTGCGGCAGAGGTAGAACATTTGAAATCCCCGAGAACGTTGAAACTGTCGAAATCCCTGAAACAAACCCGGGTCTTTAATTTATGCTAAAATATTCCTGTGACTTTCGACAAGGAGTATCAGAAATTAAATCCTGCTCAGCGCGCGGCGGTTGATAAAACCGACGGTACAGTGATGGTGATTGCTGGGCCTGGTACGGGAAAAACGCAACTGCTGGCGATGCGTGTGGCGAATATTTTAAAGACCACTGATACGAACGCGAACAACATCCTTTGTTTAACTTTTACCGAATCCGCGGCCGTGAACATGACTGCGCGCATGACGCAAATTTTCGGTATGGATGCTTATCGGGTCGCTGTTCATACTTTTCACAGTTTTGGTAGTGAAATTATCGGCCGTTACCCAGAATATTTTTGGAGCGGTGCGGCGTTTCGACCAGCTGATGAATTGACCGCTATGGAAATTTTGGACGAAATTCTGAGCGGGTTGCCGCACGATAATCCGTTGACCGCGACGATGAACGGCGAATGGACATACCTTAGTGAACTCCTTCGAGTGATTTCCGATTTTAAAAAAGCTGGGTTGACGGCCGCCGAAGTAGCAGAATTATTGACGCAGAATTTGGCGTTTTCGGCCAGCATTACGCCGCTGCTGCGCAAAGTTTTCGCCGAGCGGATTTCTTCTGCGACGATAACAGCCGCGCAAGAATTGTTGGCCACCGCGGAAAAGGCCACAGCTGAAACACCACGTTTGTCGTTTTCGAACGAACCGACACTAGCGGAATTATTCGCACGTAGTTTGACCCGACATCTCGACGAAGCGCGAGCAACCGAAAAAACTAAACCTCTGACCGAATGGAAAAAATCTTGGACGACCAAAAATCCGAACGGTGATTTGATTTTAAAGGATGACAAACAAAGTCAGAAATTGCTCCACGTGGCGGAAGTTTATGCAAGTTATGAACAGGCGATGACCGCGCGCGGTTTTTACGATTTCGACGATATGATTCTGCGCGTTATCGCGGCAATTGAAACTAACGCGGATTTAAAATCCGAGTTACAGGAAACTTTCCAATACATTTTGATCGACGAATTTCAGGATACCAACGACGCGCAAATGCGCCTACTGCACGCGCTGACCGATTACGACGACCAACCGAACCTAATGGTGGTCGGTGACGACGATCAAGCGATTTATCGTTTCCAGGGCGCTGATATTTCTAATATTCAACAGTTCGCCACGCGTTTTCCAACGTTAACTGTGATTAGCCTGAGCGAAAATTATCGCAGTGGAGCAGAGATTTTGGATTTAGCAGGAAACACCGCCGCGCAGATTTCCGAACGTTTGATCGATGCTGATGGTGCGGTCAAAAAATTGATCAAAAAAGTTGATTTTGCCGCCCGTGTTCGTCGCGTTTCAGCCGCCACGCGCGAGGCCGAGAATGCTTTTGTGGCCGAAGAAATCCGTCGATTGATTGACGATCAAACAAAACCCGACGAAATCGCTGTTATCGCTAGAAATCACAAACAGTTGGAACGATTACTGCCGTTTTTAGCCGAGCAAAATCTGTCTGTTGACTACGAACGTCGACGTGATGTCTTGATCAGCGAACCGATTCAACAATTAATCAACCTAGCGTTGATCATCGAAGCTATTTCGCGCGGTGTGCCGGCGATAATTGATGAATATTTGCCCGTAGTGTTATCGCACCCAGCTTGGCGGGTGGATGCGTCCGACCTCTGGCGCGTAAGTTTGACCGCGCACGAAAAACGACTGGGTTGGTTGGACACTTTGTCGACTGAATCGAAATTCGCGTCGCTAATTTCGTGGTTAAAGGAAACGGCCAAATTATCGCAAAATGAACCTTTGGAAAATATTTTGGATGAGTTGATTGGAACTGTCGATGGTAGTTTGGCGAGCGAGAGCGAACCGAACCGGCTCCGACAGTCTATCGCAGCTACGGCGAGGACGAGCGAGGAAACCCGTGACGACGGGCTTGACGAGCGAACTGTCGATGGTGGTTTGGGGAGCGAGAGCGATTTTATCTCGCCACTTTACAATTATTTCTTTTCGACTGAAAATCTAAAAACTGAACCGGAAAAGTACTTGAATTTTTTGGCAGATTTGACGACGCTCAGGGGTCGACTGCGCGATTGGCGGCCCGATCAAACACTTAGATTAGTTGATTTTTTGAACTTCGTTCGCGAAGCTCAGAATTTAGGACGACCAATCGTCAGTAACCTAGCGCTGACTAGTCAAGGTCGCATTAAACTTCTGACCGCTCATAAAGCTAAGGGACTGGAATTCGATCATGTTTTTGCTATCAGCACCAATTCGGAAATTTGGGGCAGCAAGACACGTGTGCGTGGAAATTTGTTGGGACTACCACATAATATGCCGTTCAGTCTCAGCGGCGACACTAATGATGAGCGGTTACGATTGTTATTTGTAACTTTAACTCGAGCGCGGCGTGAATTAACCATCACATCTAGCGACACTGACGGCGATAAAACTTTGTTGCCGCTGGAATATTTGCTAAATTTAAAAATCGAAACTTTGCCAACACCAAACGTGTCGGTAGCTACCCAGCACCTCGCGACTGCTTGGCATGCGCCGCTGATCAAGGCTGACGATAATTTGCGTACGTTGCTCGATAACAAATTAACTAATTATAAATTATCGGCCACACATTTGAATGCTTTTCTTAGTGTTGATGATGGTGGTCCGGAAAAATTTTTACTACGTTACTTGTTGCATTTTCCGACCGCTCGGACGCCCGAAGCTGCGTTTGGCATGGCTGTGCACGCCGCTCTGCAGCGCGCTCATACGCATTTGACCGCGACCGATAATCAAAAACCGCTCGAGGATGTACTGGGCGATTTTACTCATGCTTTGGATGGTGCCGCACTCAGTCCGCGCGATCATGATTTCTATCTGAAAAAGGGTATCGATGCTTTGACGATTTTTCTCGCGGAGCGCGGCGGAACTTTTACCCCAAAACAAAAGGCCGAACAACATTTCGACGCTGTAATTGGTGACGCACGCCTGACCGGTTTGATTGATTTAATTGATGTTAATAAGGAAAACAAAACACTGATTCTGACCGATTATAAAACCGGCAAAACACCCAAAAATTGGCATGGCGTCAGCGAATATGAAAAACTAAAACTGAGAAAATATCGTCGTCAGTTGATGTTTTATAAATTATTAATCGAAAATTCCCGTGAATTTAGTGGCTGGAGCGCCGAAAAGGGCGTTCTAGAGTTCATCGAACCACTTGACGGTCAGTTGGTAAAATTAGAAATAGAATTTGATAGGGAAGAAATGACCGAATTCGCCAAACTTGTCCAAGCGGTTTGGGCGCGCATCATGGCGCTCGATTTGCCACCGATTGATAATTTCACCCCAAATCTGACCGGCGTGATGGATTTCGAGAAGTTTTTGTTGGAGAAAAAATGATGAATTTTTGGGATGATTTACCTCGGCCGTTTTTAGCACTCGCGCCGATGGAGGATGTGACTGATGTGGTTTTTCGCCGCGTCGTGGCGCGCGCTGGACGACCCGATGTTTTCTTTACCGAATTTACTAACACCGCTAGTTTTTGCTCCGAACAGGGCGAATTTTCGACACGTGGCCGCCTGACTTTTGAAAAAGAAGAAAATCCAATCGTTGCACAAATATGGGGTAATAATCCAGAAAATTTCGCCGAAATGGCCCGTGCTCTGGCCGCCAAAGGTTTCGCCGGCGTCGACATTAACATGGGCTGTCCCGACAAAAAAGTTGTCAAATCCGGCGGCGGTTCGGCGTTAATCCAAACGCCCGAATTGGTAACCGAAATTGTCGCCGCAACGCACGAAGGTTGGAATGAAGGCAGTAACGAAGCGACTCCGACTCCCGCCGGCAAGGCTGGGCTGGCGCCAAACCGCCAGACGGTGGCCGACGAGGCTTCGCGAGGAGGACACGGGCTTGCCGGTGGGATGTCGGGGTTGCTGGGCGAAAAAGCGACTCCCATTTCCATCAAAACTCGCCTCGGTTATTCCAAAGTCGAAGAGTGGCGATCGTGGTTGACGTGTCTTTTGGAACAAAATCTGGCCAATTTGACAGTGCATTTGCGCACTAAGAAGGAAATGAGTAAAGTTCCGGCGCATTTCGAATTGATTCCAGAAATTGTTCGTCTGCGCGACCAAATTGCGCCGAGAACTAAATTAACCATCAACGGTGACATTCGGGATCGTGCTCACGCGATGGAACTGTGGCGCGAACATCCTGGTATTGATGGTTTCATGATTGGTCGCGGTGTTTTTGCTAATCCGTTTTGCTTTACCGAACATGAAAATCCGACGCGCGATGAGTTATTCGATCTGTTAAATTATCATTTGGATTTGTTTGATAAGTACAATGTAACCACATTAGGAAGCGAGCCGGGGCAGTCGCGACAGTCTATCACAGTTACGACGAGGACGAACGAGGAAACCCGCGACGACGGGCTTGACGAGCGAACTGTCGCGGGTGGTTTGGCGAGCGATCCTTTGCCACGTAAATTCGAACCACTAAAACGTTTTTTCAAAATTTATGTTAAAGATTTTCCGGGTGCTGCCGAATTGCGAATTAAATTGTTCGAATGCAAAGACTCAGACGAAGTGCGCAAAGTTTTATCTTCTGCTCGTTAATAGTGAACTATGGACGAGGTCGCCTGGATCGTCGCCGCAGTTCGGCAACTTTCAAACGTACCGCGTGGCGATCAACTAATTCGGATGCTTTTTCTAGTTCTATTTGATCGGCTGCCGAATCGCGCAGGGCAACCGCGCGTTCTAACGCTTTTTGAGCTTCCGCTTCAATGATTTCATCACTATGATCAGCTTCATCAACTAAAATTTTAACGTGATCACGACCAATTTCAATAATACCACCGCTGGTTGCAAAGTATTCCATCGTATCGTCAGGATCAGTTTTTTTATAGCGCACCGCAATCACACCCGGTGTCGCTAACGTTACTAGTGCTTCGTGATCAGGAAAAACCGAAATCTCGCCAGTTGTTGTCGGTAGAATCACTTCGTAAATATCTTCACTGAACTTTTCGCCTAGCAGCGTGACCAACCGTAATTTCATTGTAGGGAAATCAGTCGCCACTAGGTTTTCTCCGTTTTTTCTTTCAGCGTACCAACCATGTAAAACCAATCTTCTGGTTTATTATCGAATTTACCACTCAGAATCGCATCGACGTCTTCGATAGCATCCCCTAACTTGACATATTTACCCGGATTACCGGTAAAGATTTCCGCCACAAAGTTCGGTTGTGAGAAGTATCGTTGCAAACGTCGCGCGCGATTGACGGTCTGTTTTTGTTCGTCACTGAGTTCTTCCATACCAAGAATCGCAATAATATCCTGAAGATCTTTATATTCTTGGAGCACTCGCTGAGCTTCGCGCGCTACACGATAATGTGTTTCACCAACAATTTCTGGGTCAAGAATGGTTGATGAAGAATCCAGTGGATTAATAGCCGGATAAATACCTATTTCAGTCAATGCGCGATCAAGCACGATAGTCGAATCAAGGTGCGAAAAAGTCGCCGCTGGCGCTGGGTCAGTCAGGTCGTCCGCTGGCACGTAAACCGCTTGGACGGAAGTAATCGAACCTTCGCGCGTACTGGTAATTCTTTCCTGCAAAGCGCCCATTTCCTGTTGCAGGTTCGGTTGGTAACCGACGGCCGATGGCATACGACCCAAGAGGGCAGACACTTCTGAACCAGCCTGAGTGAAACGGAAAATATTGTCGATAAATAATAACACGTCTTTGCCCTCATCGCGAAAAGCTTCGGCAATAGTCAAACCCGTCAGTGCAACACGCAGACGCGCACCGGGCGGTTCATTCATTTGACCGAAAACTAATGATGTTTTGCTTAGCACACCAGATTCTTTCATTTCATGATAAAGATCATTACCTTCGCGAGTACGTTCACCAACACCAGCAAACACCGAGTTACCCGAGTGGAATTTGGCGATATTGTTAATCAATTCTTGGATCAAAACAGTTTTACCCACACCAGCACCACCGAAAAGACCGACTTTACCACCTTTGGCAATCGGCGCAATTAGATCGATGACCTTAATACCAGTTTCCAAAATTTCAGTTTTACTCGATTGATCAGTTAGTGGCGGCGGGTCGCGGTGGATCGGCATATACTTAGCATCTTTCGGTGTTGGTTGACCGTCGATTGGTTGACCGATTACGTTAAGCATTCGACCCTGAGTCGCTGCACCAACTGGTACACTAATTGGTTCGCCCGTTGACACCACTTTAACACCACGCTCTAGACCATCAGTCGAGCTCAGCGCAATTGCCCGCACGCTAGTTTGACTAAGATGTTGCACAACTTCTAACGTAACTTCGCGCGCATCTATTTTGACAATCAGGGCGTCGTTGATCGCCGGCAATTCGTTTTTCTTAAACTCAATATCGATCACCACACCAACGATCTGGGTGACTTCACCTTCATAGTTGTCTGAGTTCGTTTTTTTGGCCATCATTTCTCCTCTCCTAATTTTACCTTTACATTACCGCCTCGACACCGGCTGAGATTTCACTCAGTTCTTGCGTTATGGCTGCTTGGCGTTCTTTGTTCATCGCCAACGTCAAATCATCCGACAGGGAAGTTGCGTTGTCCGTGGCGCTCTTCATCGCCATCATGCGCATCGAATGTTCACTCGCCAGCGATTCAGACAGAAAATGAACAATATCAGCGCGAACTAACCGGTCAGCCACAAAATCTAAAACTTCGCCTGGACGCGGTTCGAACTTAATATATTTAGCTACGTCCACACCCTTAACCTCGGCATCTTCAACATAACCCATCGGTAGTAGGTGATGCAAATCAACTTCTTGAAGAATCGATGAGTTAAATTTAGTGTAAAGAATGTCAACTGCGTCATATTTTTTAGCTTTATATCCATCTAAAATCGTATCAACTAAGCTACCAAATTCTGGGCTGGACAAATCATCTGTCAGTCGTTCGTAAGTGCCAACTACATTATTACCGTCCAACCGCGTGGCGAAACGTGCCACTTTGCGACCAACCGCCAACGTGTCAGTCGTGATACCGAGTTCTTTGTCGTGCTTTAACTCAGCTAAATAACGTCGGAGGATATTGGAGTTGTAAGCTCCAGCTAGACCAGTATCACTGCTGATCACTACCAGTAATCGTTGTTTGACATCACGACGTCTGAACAATGGATGACCACTAGTATGACAAATGTATGACAGATAAATAAACAATTCGCGCGCGGCGTAAACATAGTTATGTGAGGAAACTGCTCGATCAACCGCCCGGCGCATTTTGCTGGCCGCCACTAGCTGCATCGCCCTGGTCACTTGCTTGGTTGAATTGACCGAGCGAATACGGGATTTCAGTTGCTGGACGCTAGCCATTAAACCTCAAACTCCTTGGCGACTTTCTTGGCCAAATCTTCGATGGTTTTTAGGGTGTCACCTTCGACTTTGTCGGCGCCGGTGTTTAGTTTCTTGATTAAATCTTTCTTGTTAGTTTTCATGCGAGCTAAGAGATTATCGACCGCCATGTGGATCTTGGCCACTGGAATATCGTCGAACGCGCCTGATGTCAATGACACTACGCTGATCACTTGTTCCCAGATGTCCAACGGGTGATATTGTGGTTGTTTCAACAGTTCAGTCAAGCGCTGACCGCGCTCAATGATAGCTTTAGTTTCAGCGTCGAGTTCCGAACCAAACTGAGCGAACGATGCTAATTCGCGGAATTGCGCTAGGTATAGTTTAAGACTACCGCTGACCGACTTAATCGCCTTAGTCTGAGCTGAACCACCGACGCGCGACACGCTGAGACCCATTGAAATCGCTGGACGAATCCCTTGATAGAACAAATCAGTTTCCATGAAAATTTGACCATCAGTAATTGAAATCACGTTCGTTGGGATGTAGGCTGAAATATCGCCAGCCTGAGTTTCGATAATCGGTAGGGCAGTCAAAGAACCGCCGCCCAATTCGTCGCTCAATTTTGCCGAACGCTCCAATAGGCGCGAGTGCAAATAAAACACATCACCCGGATATGCTTCGCGGCCCGGTGGACGTCTGAGTAATAGCGACATTTGACGATAAGCCGCCGCGTGCTTGCTTAAATCATCATAAATCACTAAAGCATGTTGACCATTATCGCGGAAATATTCGCCCATCGCGGTACCCGCATAAGGTGCTAGATAAAGTAGGGGAGCTGGATCAGCTGGGCTGGTCGCCACGACAATCGTCTGTTCCATCACACCCTCTGCTTTGAGTCGTTCTACCAATCGTGCAATTTTGCTTAGTTTCTGGCCGATCGCCACATAAATATTAACCACGCCAGTTTTCTGGCGGGCTTGGTTAATCATCGTATCCAGAGCGATCGCGGTTTTACCAGTTTGACGATCACCAATAATCAACTCGCGCTGGCCGCGGCCAATTGGAATCATCGTATCAATTGCCATAATTCCAGTCATCAGCGGTTCTTTGACTGATTGTCGCGCCATTACGCCCGGTGCTAAATTTTCAGCCAAACCACGTTTCGTGGTTTTAATTTCCCCCAAACCGTCGAGGGGACGTCCTAACGGATCGATCACGCGTCCGAGCAATTCTGGTCCTACCGGCATTGATACTACTTCGCCAGTCAGAGTAACCCTAGCACCAGCCACTGCTTGGTCTTCGTCACCGAGCAACACTGCTCCGATTTCGTCTTCCATCAGGTTGAGAGCAAATGCTTCGGTCGTACCACCGTCTAATGTGGTAATCTTTAAAATCTCGTTCGAACCAGCCTCGTGCAAACCATAAATCCAGGCTACTCCATCGCCGACGCGCGTCACAATACCGGCTTTCTCGAGACCTTCTGATGAGTCCAACTGAGCAATTGCTTTTCGTAACTCTTGCGATAATTCCTTTATTGAAATTTCAGTCATGTTTTCCTCCCTAAATCGCCTTTAACTTTTTAAGCTTAGTTCGAATGCTGGTATCGAGCTCGGCGTCTGGCGTACGCAGAATCAGACCACCAAGGATGTTTTGATCAACAACTTCAATCAACTCCACACTTTCCGCGTTAGTTTTTTTGTGCAGTGCCGCAACTAACTCTCTCCGATTTTCAGCATCAAGCGGATACGCTGTGGTCACCTCGGCCACAAGATGTTTACTACCTTTGAATGTTTCGCTTTCCAAATTGCGCATAAGTTGTTCACTTTTGCTGAGTTGACCGCTGTCTGCCAAATACTCAGCCAAAGATTTTGCGATCTGGCTTAACGATTTTACACTCACTTGTTAATCTCCTTGATCGCGTCGGCAACTAACTTGGCGTCCTCTTTTGCAGTGATTCTTGAACCAATAATTTTTTCAGTCGCCGTTGCCACAAGTTCGACAACCTCATCGCGCAAATCCTTCTGAGCTTTTTGCACTGAATTTCGAATACGCGTATCAGCAGCAGCAACAATCGCGTCAGCTTTGGTCGTGGCGTTACCCTCAGCATCGAGCAACATTTGTTGCGATTGTTTGTGGGCAGATTTGATGATGTCCTCAGCTTCTTTGCGCGCCCCCTCTAACTGTCCGGCTATTTCGTCAGCAGCTTTTTCTGATTTGGCGGAAGCTTCCTTGGCCGCTTTTAATGAATCATCAATCAACTTTTGATTTCGATTGAGCATCGCTAAAATTGGTGGGTAAACCCATTTGGCCAAGATAAACACTAAGATACCAAAAGCGATAGCCTGAAAAATCAGCACTTTCCAATCAATACCTAATGCACCAAAAATACCTTCTGACGCCTGCTCGCCAGTCTCGGTGGAGGCGAATAGACAAAATATTTTCTCCATTTTGCGGTCCTTACATAACCTTGCCTAAAATCGCCACGATAACGCCGATGATTGCTAGAGCGTCAGTAAAAGCGATGGCCAGAATCATTAGCTGTTGAATAACGTTGGCTTTTTCTGGATTACGACCAGCGGCGTTAAGAGCCGCATTACCAATAATCGCTACACCGATTGCCGCACCAAACGCCGGCATCGCATAAGCCAAACTGAATGCTAGGCTTTCCATTTTCACTCCTTACTTATTTTAAGTTGATGATATTTCACTCACTGTTTTTACTTCAACTGAGTGATCAGATTTCGCGGGGTGGTCGTGTGAAACCGCCAACCCAATAAATACAGTGGCCAACATGAAAAAGACATAGGCCTGGATGCCACCAATGAACAATTCAAAAATATAAAAGAACGGTAGTAAAACTGGCGACGCGTACGATGCTAAACTAATTACCACCATCAATAGAATTTCTCCCGCAAAAACATTACCAAACAAACGCATCGCCAGCGCTAACATGCGCGAAAATTCACCAATCAGTTCGAGAAAACCAGCGAAACAACCGATTGGATCTTTCAGTGGATTAACGAAATAGCGCTTCATGTTACCTTTGAAACCAAGTACCTTGAAGGCCCAAACCTGCACCATAACGATAGTGATAATTGCCAGCGCTAGTGTGAAATTAAGGTCGGCCGCCTGAGAACGAAACAACGGCGCTTCACCCATTAGAAAAGTATCACCAACAAACGGCAGGATGCCCATATAATATTGGATAGCCACGATAAAGAAAATTGAGATAACGAACGGAGCTACACCTTTAGCCACTTTTTTGTTCGGAATTGTTTCGTAAACGGTCCGATGTAATCGTTCAAAACACCATAATACCAACCGCGTAAAAAAACCTTTGACGGTACTAGAGGAATTTTTCTTGACTTTTTGCGCTACCAAAATCAGCCAAATCGCCACAAAAACTGCACCGATCAGGCCGAGCACCATAGCGTTCGTAACTGTAAAACCGAATAACTCAAAAAGCGGTTCGGCCTTAACTGAAATATGCATCTATCGTTTCTCCTTGATCTGTTGTTTTACTGTTTTTGACCCAGCTATGCCACCATGATCATTAACCAGCGAATCTTGACTCTTAGTTTTTAATTGTTTGATTTGCAAATAAATTAGAAAGGCCGCCACTAATAAACCTAACACCGCGCCAACAATCGCATACATAGCTGTCTGTTTTAAAGCAAAATCGATAGTTAAACCAATTAAAAAGAGCCCGAAAGTGGGCACAATCATTCGTAGGGTGGCTGAAACGGCCGCCGTGAGTAGCGACAACTTGATCTCTTTATGCGCAAAGCCATCCTTAACAAGTTCAGGCTTCAAAGAAGTCACGTTTTTCACCATTACCACCTTATGTTAGCAGAATTTATTTTTTTATGCAAGGGGGTTTTATGTGCTAAAATTAAGATATGCGAAAAGTGAAACCGCTTATCCCTGAACGACCACCCAGATCTTGTGGCAAAAATCGTTATCGATCGCGCGAGGAGGCTGACGCTGCCGGACGTGATCAGGAGTTCCTTTTCATGGCTGATGATTTGAAACTGAAATCTTATCGTTGTGTTACTTGCGGAAGTTGGCACTTAACAAAAGTGACGATACACCATATCTAGTGTCTGTAGTTAAAATTACAACACTAAATGTATTGACTTTATGTTTTTAAACTTGGTATAATAACTAACGTTAATCTTTAGGGGAGGGAAACAAAATGGGTAGTGACGATGCCAAAAAAGTTATCGTTTACAGCACTAATTGGTGCGCTTATTGCAAAATGGCTAAACAATATTTGGCCAGCAAAGGCGTTGCGGTTGAGGAAAAAAATATCGAGGAAGATCCGGAAGCTCACAAAGAATTGCTGGACAAAATCGGTGGTAATTTTCGTGGTGTGCCGGTCATCGATATCGCCGGTACGATTATTCTCGGTTTCGACCGTGCTAAAATCGACGCGGCGATTAGAACGCTGGTTTAAGATACGATTCATTAACTTTTCCACATGTGTGGTAAAAATGACATCTTGTTGCACTATATATAGTGTGTTAAAGTATTAATGTAAAAATCAGAGGTTCTGACGGAACTGGGTGAAAAACCCAGACTGTGCCGCAACGGTGTACTGTCCATAGAGATAGAAAGTCCGGTCAGTCAGAGCCGCTCCGCAGCAATGTGGGGTTAATCCCGAGCAGGAGAAAACTAATGCAAGCAACCCTCGGTGCGGCCATAGCACCAAACAAAACCGAGACTACCGGTCGAGGAGCACTGTGCTGGGATGTATCGGCTGGTCGCGAAATTCCTACCGCAACGCGCGAAAGGTATGCCCACTATGCCCACGAGGCGGGAAAAACGATTTTCCTGCACGGCGATTTATCCGACACAAAGAAGTACGAAAACCTTAGATATATTTATTGTGCGGACAAATTATTGAACGATATTAACCTCTGGCGTGCTACCGATGAAGCAATTGCCAGGGTTGGTGAACCGAAAGTACTTCCTTCGCTCGCGCACGAGTACGAAGATAACGCTCGAACAGCGATTTTTGAGGCTGTTACTGATAAAGGATTCTTGTCGATAATTGAACAAACTGGTGATGCAGAGTTGATCCATCGACAGATTATGCAGCGATTGCTTAATGGTTACAACGTCGCCTGTTTACATCCGCATGAAAAAGCTCGCCGCCGCGCCGAGATTCACGAGGAAATGGTAATTCATGATGTATTTCTTAAAATCCTACACGGCATATTGCCGGCAGATACAGAAATTTTGTTACCGTCCTACTATCCGGACGGCCTTGATGAAAAAACCGCAACGAGTATCGGTTATAGGCCGAGTAATAAAAAGGGTATGTTGCGCTCGACCCGATTTGAATTTTTGCCGTACGGCCAAGTGCGACGTGTCGTGGAACAACTAGCGGTGAGCGACTTAGCACGAATTACACCATGGCAAAAGGACGACCTGAGGGCACTGTCCCAACCGTTGCTTTATCAGCGTAGTAGTATGTCTGACGGTGTAATTGACGTAATGCGCACTATCGAAAAAGGTGGTGAAAGATACGGTGCAGCGATTGACGAAAATACTTTGAACTATGGTGATTTGCGTAAAGAGTCAAGCAAGCGTGAAGCGCGAATGGCTCATCACGTTCAAGAATTGGCGGATTTCCAGAGAAAATTAGACGAAAAAGCAGCTCGCGGTGAAATTCTATCATCGCAAAAGTTTCAATTGTACGCTAATCGTGTAGGTGAAATTGTGCGAACTATCTGTATTGTCGACCCCAGTTATCTTGAGGTAGCACTGGGCAACGACCCAATAGTGGCAAAGGCGTATAGAAACGCAAATAAAAAATATTTGGCAGGCAATATGGCAGGAGCAGTTAGCATCATTTCGAACAGCAACGTCGCATCGCGCGAAAAAGCAACTATCATTTGTGGCGGATCGTCCAACCGTGTCGACAATATTCAGAACGATGCCAACTTGTCGGCAGCAGAGAAAGAGCGCATGATTAGACGTCTCGAGCAAGAGTCTAAAAAATTGATTTGGACATCTGGTACTTGTATTATCAAAAACTGTCCCAGTGATGGTAAAATTACCAAAGTAGCACAATGCAAAGTTTGTCGTGAGTGCCAAGGTGTTTTTGATGCGCACAAGGGTTGGGATGGAAAGCGAGTTTCGGAATATTGGAAAGAGTTACGAAAAAAGGACGACGAAAACAACGTCGAGGAAAGTATCGACGAAAAGCGCGCTCAGCAAGCCGCCCTTGCGTTGTCAGAAAATGTCAGCCGAGTAATTTACGGCGATGGCGCATTTGACGGCCCCCAAAAACTTGAGCTCTATAACGGTACAATCATCGATGATCCAGAACTCGCTAAACAATATGATATGGGAGAATTGCAAAAAGCTGCCTGACGCGTAGGCAAAGTATGCAGTATGGAATTAAGGGAAAAGCAAATATGAAAACATGCTACAATAAAGATGCAATGAATAAGAAAAAATCAGTGGTCGTGGTTTACACTGGCGACGGCAAGGGCAAAACTTCGGCGGCGATTGGCATGGTGGCGCGCGCGCTCGGGGCGGGTCAGCGCGTGGTTTTTATTCAATTCATCAAAAATTGGGAAGTGAGTGAACATAAGTTTTTTGATAAGTATTTAGCAAACGAATCAAAATTTACTTTTTATAAGGGTGGTAAGGGTTTCTATCACGCCGGCAACCAATCCGCCAAGGGTGTTAGCGACGACGAACATATAGCATCAGCGCAAGCAACGCTAGAATTCGCGCACCAAGCGACAACCAGCGGCGATTTCGATTTGGTCGTTTGTGATGAAATCAACAACGCAGTTCACGACGGTTTGGTTAGTGCGGAAGCTCTAAAAACACTAATCTGCAAACGAGCAGAGCAAACTTCAATCTGTTTGACTGGTAGAAATTTTCCGTCGGAATTAGAAGAATACGTCGATATTATCACCAACATGACCAAAATCAAACATCATTACGACGATGGTTATTTGGCCCAAGAGGGTATCGATTACTAAATATCCTTCAGTGGTTGCCGCAGGAGCTGACGATAGAGTTCCACTAATTTTTCGGTTTGTGCTAGTGCGGAAAATTCCGCCGCCAATTCGCGACTACGATTGGAAAACTTCTTGTACATGACATCATCGGTTAAAATCTGCGCAATTTTGTCGGCGAAATCATCTGGATCATTCCGCGCCAATAATCCGTTTTCGTCACGTCGGAAAACCTCGTTAACGTTTTGGTCACACATGACAATCGGCAAACCCTGCCCGGCGGCTTCGTTCAAGACTAGTGCTTGAGTATCGGTCAGCGACGGGAAGGCGAATACCCGAGCGGCCGCGCAAATGGTCGGGATTTCGTTCCTCGGATAGCGACCACTGAAAATAATTCGGTCGGCGGCCGGGGAGGCGGCAGCGATCTTTTCCAGTTTTTCGCGGTAAACATAATCACCCGCCAATAATAATTTAACGTTCGGTCGTTTCTTTAACAATTCGGGTAACATTTTTATTAGAAGAGTTAGATTTTTTTCCTCAGCCATGCGCCCAAAATTAACAATAACTTCGTCCGCGGGCGCGATTTTCCATTTTTTCTTGAACGCATCGATTTTGGATTTAGGAGTAGGGGGCAAAATGTCAACGCCGGTTGGAATAACGTGTAGATTTAATTTTTCGCTAAAGCGCGCGGCGAATTCGGCTAATTGGTCGGCGGATTTTTGCGACACCACCACCACACCGTCACAGTTGGCATAAATCAGTGACATCAGTCCAGCCACTAATCGCTGTGCCCATTTTTCATCCGTTTCATTACGATCAACTGGCGACAAATATAATTTAGCAAAAGTTTTCTTTTGTTCGTTGGAAAGTTTCAAAAGTAGCGGTCCCAACAATCCGCCTAAAACATAACCAAGCACCATAGCCGGATAATCTTTGGAAAATTCGTAAGTGTCGGTGCAATGTTGACCAATCAACACCGCGCCAGTTTTGCGCGCCGCCAGAGCCGCCATCAGCCCAATTTGCGCTGGCGTAAAGAAATGAATAACGTCGAGCCTTAGTGCCCGTATTTTCTTCAGCAAGGTAGGTGGAAAAAATACACTCAGTTGCATATCGTATTGAATGGCCGGCAGGCGAATAATGTGATCGTCATCGGGTAATTTGTTTTTCTCCAACACTCCACCGTCAGGCGCAATGATAAACACTTCGTGACCAAGTTTTTCCAACTCGCGTCGCGTCACGTCAACCACCACCACAACACCACTGCTAGTCGGATGATAACTATCGGTAAACAGGCCGATTCTCATGTGTCGATTATATCATTTTTCAGAAGTTTTTGATATAGTGCGACGAATTGTTCCGCGCCGGTTTTACTATCGAAACGTTTGGTGATTTTTGCCGTGCCGATTTGGGCTTCCTTGTAATATTTATCATCAGTTTGCAGACGCTGGATGATTTCGGTGAAACCTTCGTCGTCCCCGGCCATCAAAGAATCACCGCGAAAAGTATCATCATATTCGGGAATATCGCGCAAAACTATCGGCAACCCAGCGCCAGCGGCCTCGAGCACCGACATTGGGTGATTTTCCTGATCACTCGGCAACCAGAAAACGTCGGCCGCCGCCAGATATTCGCGCGCCACTTCGAGCGTTACCACGCCGGTCCAAACCACGTTATCGGGCGCGTCTTTGATGATTTTGTCTATTTTACCAGTGTCGGCGCCCAACGCACCAAACGGCACGCCGCCCACCCAAATGAATTTGACATTCAGCAATTTCCGCGCCACATTCGCGAAAGTATCAATCCGTTTACGCGGCTGCATCTGACCGTTGCCGACCACCACGAAATCCTTTTCCGCCAGACCGAACTTTTTGCGCGCCACTTGGCGTTTGGCGGGCGTAATGCCCAGAGCCGCCATGTCAATCGTGTTGTAAATCGTCGTGATTGGCGTTTTGACTTTCATTTGTTCACGCAAAATCCGCGCCGACATAGCGCTGACCGCCACAATTTGATCAACCCGATTGTAAAATCCGTGCCGCACATACCAGAAAAACAACCTCTCGACGAACTTTCCGCCCTTAATCGAACCGTCCATCGAACCGTAAACTTGGTGCGCCGTGTAGAGTTTTTTACCACGCCGAAAGAGCAGGTGAAATATCGATTTGGGATCAGGCGAGTGCGCGTGAATGATATCCGATTTTCGCCAACTATTGATTGTCACCCGCACATCGTCGCGCGCGCGGAGACCACGGACCATTTCTTCGAACGCCGTCGCCACCCCGTGACCCTTGGATTTGGTGGCGTAAAGAACGTTAACCTTGAGCTTTTTCATGATACGTCAATTTTACCACAAATAAATGGTACAATAGTGTGACATGAAAAAACCCACCCGTCGCGGGCATAAAACCGCCTCGAAAAAGTCCACGCCGATGATTACCAATCGTCGGGCGAGTTTTGATTATGAACTTTCCGATAATTTGACGGTTGGATTGGAGTTGACCGGCGCCGAAACCAAGGCCGCGCGTTTGGGTCGCGTGCAACTCCGCGGTGCATATGTTACCACCAGGGAAAATCGCGATAAAAAACGAGCTGAATTGTTTTTGATTAACGCATCGTTTTCGCTCGCTACCAACGCGTCCAAAAATAGTGGGGAAACCACATCGACTGTTGATACTCGAGCGCGCAAAATCTTGGCCAAACGGAAGGAAATCGACGCACTCGTGGTACGAAAAAACAGCGGTCTAACTATCGTGCCAACTAAACTATTGACTAATGGTCGTTATGTTAAATTGGTCATCGCCCTGGGCAAAGGGAAGAAAAAATATGACAAACGCGAAACTATCCGTAAACGCGATACGGAAAGAGAAAATTCCAAGTTCCTGAAACGATCATAATTTTTGTCAATTTGCACGTTTTAGCAAAAGTATGTTATAATCATCCCACAAACTTTAATGGGGTAAGGGGGTAAGATGGCGGAGACGAAATCTTCTGAAACACCAAAACAAATTGTCGCGGGTAAACCCGTGATAATTGAAAAATCATTATCGGGGTTGGACGGTTGGTTGGTGTTTCACATGGTGGCCATTGGCGCGAATATAATTAGTTACACTTGGGCATTCTTTTTGGCTATTATCGCTTTGATCAGTGGAGTTGAAGGTATAAGTCTCGGCGTCGCAATTGAGACGCTAATGTTCTCGCTCATTCTGGTTGGTTTGTGCGGATTGACACTACTCTTGATCGCTAATCGCCGTAAGTTGGCGCTGCCGTTAATCTACGTTACCCTAGGTGTGTCAGCTTTGTTCGCCACTGTCGTATCGTTCACCACAATGTTTACTTCGTATGAGAGTTGCAGTACAACTTATGATTGCACTAGTTATTATAGTTACGGCTGTGGTTTATCGTCCTGCAAAACTATCAGTTTACCCGCTCAAGAAATCATTCTTCTGATTGGTTTAGTTGTTGTGACTTGGATCGGCACGCTCTTGATTGCGTATTATTTCAAGAAATCCCAGCGCGTTAAACAAACTTTGGTCAAATAGTTAAAGAAACATCCCCCTAAGAAGTCGCCGTTGATTAGCTTTTTTGTGCTAAAATAGTTCTGATGAAAATCTTTTCCTGGAATGTTAACGGACTGCGCTCAGTTATCAAAAAGGGCGAATTCACTAAATTCGTCGACAAATACCGCCCAGATATCCTTTGTCTACAAGAAACCAGAGCTCGGCGCGGTCAAGTTATAATTAACTTACCAGAGTATCACGAGTTTTGGAATTCTGCTGAGCGCGCTGGTTATAGTGGTACAGCGATTTTCGTGAAGAGAGGTCTGCGGTTCGGTTCAGTCAGTAACGTGCTTTATGATTTCCCGACGCGTTTGGCGAATCGTTATTGTTTGTATGATGATGAATTTGGTGATCTAAGTCGTGAAGGTCGCGTGCTGACTATTGAGTTGGATGGTTTTTTTCTGGTCAATGTTTATACACCGAATAGCAAACCCGATCTTAGTCGTCTAGAGTTACGCACTAATCAATGGGATCCGGCTTTTCGGGATTATGTTTCGGAACTTAGTCGGCGAAAACCAGTGATCTTTTGTGGTGATTTAAATGTTGCAGCTCAGGAAATCGACTTGGCCAGACCAAAAGAAAACAAGGGTAAACATGGTTTCACTACCGAAGAGCGCATGAGTTTCGCAACGTTCTTGGATGCTGGATTTGTCGATACTTTTCGCACGTTTCATCCCGATAAGGAGGCGGCTTACACTTGGTGGACGAATTGGTCACGCGCCCGTGAGCGTAATATTGGTTGGCGCATCGATTATTTCTTGGCTAGTACTGATTTAGTAAAAGAAATTTCTGCGGCGGAAATTCACGCGGAACAAATGGGGTCTGATCATTGTCCGATTAGTATTCAGTTGAGAAATTAAGGAATAATAGGGTGGGCGCTAAATAAGACTTGCAATTTATAAAAATAAGCACTAATATTATAGTGTCAGGTTGGTAATATAGACAGGAGGTAGTTTTGTGAGGACTAAGAGGTTCTACATAAAGTGGTCTGTGATTTGCGGAGTCTGTTTAGTTACGATGGGATTACTAACGTCGCTTGTGATGAAAAATGTCTCGGCGGATGAGCCGATTTCGATTGGGGTAAATGTTGCAAACAAAATCGATGTTGCACTGGGTATCGGACCAACAAATGTTGATTATTCGACTTTTGAAGCAGATCTCAGGTCCCTGTTATACGCCAAAGATCCAGCGGTTTTACCCGAAGATCTATTTATCACCGCTGCGAAAGCAGTTTCTGCAAACTCAACTTCGGAATTTACTTGGTGGGTTTATGATCATACAAGAAACAATACCGCCCGATACAACTCAACCGCAAACCGCATGGTTAGTGCTATTATCAACGACGGTACACATACTTATGTGGAAAACGATTTGTCTTCTAGCCAAACTAGTAATTCACCAGGAAGACCCCAGGACACTAACGCGAGTTTGACTACCTATACACCCCCGGCGGAAAACTATGGGGATTCTAGCGACTCACTTTTTTCTCTGATGAAGAATCCGGATGTTGATGTGATTACGGGCACGGTCCATCCTTATCAGGGTAATTATCGTCACATGATCGAGAGTAACAGTGGCGCGGCGATGGACTTTTATGGATATGGCGGTCGTTCATACAAGGATTTTCGTTATCTGCCAAACGACCAAAAAACTATAAAAACCTTTGAGTTTGCTATATCGGAAGATATTGCTTACGATGCACTCGACGGTGTTGGGTTTTTCTTTAATACTAGTATTACGGATTCAGGTTATAATTCCAACACCCAAAAAATGAGTGGGTATCTATTATTCTTGCAGTATTATTTTTCAGGTAGCGCTACTTATGGTGGCGACTTTGTGAGTTCGTCGGACACTAAATTGGGCCGCGGTTATAAAATGACTCTGTATAAATTCGAGAACGTTGACCCAAAGAAATTCCACCATCCTGCCTATACTAACGTCTCTGCTACTGGTGCTGGTTCGCTATCGTCTACTGTTGCCGCTAACGGTGGAGGAACAGCCACGAATGTTGGTGGGAGCGGTTTTACTAAAATTGCTGAGAACACCACCATTTATAACGACGGCACTGCAACCAATAACCCAGACTTTTCTCGTCGTATCAAGATTGAAGCTGCACCTGACAAAGTAAAAGTTTGGTATACGGGTAGCAAAACTAAAAACGACGCGAGTGTTTTGAATGTGCCAATTGCAGAGAGCGCCACTCCAATTGACTGGACAATACAGGCTGCAGGGGCTTTGCCGGCCGACGGGACCGTGCCAGCCCAAACTAGCGGTAGTAGCACACAGAGTGTCAGGTTGGACACTTCTATTATTGATGGTTATGGTTTTGGTCCAATGTCTTCATACGTCGGTCACGCTTGCGCTCGTCCGACACATATCGCTCTGCAAAATCTAACTATGACTATGGATGTTGTTCGTGAGTTGGTCGAAGTTGTTCGTGAACCAGAATGGCATGATAATACAACGAAATATCTGGTTAATTTAAACGAAGATCCGATTGATGATTTTTCCAGTACTAGTATCACGGGTGAATTATTAAACCGTTTACGTAATGATGATATTTATTATATCGGTTGGGCGACTGATGCTAATGCTCAAGCTTCGGAAGATTTTTTGGCCCTACATAATCTAAAGGGTTTGATCGTTAATATGGATGAACCTAGCACTGATACTTACCAGAAACAACTACAAGCTATCGCGGATAAAATCTATGAACGTTATTGGAATAGTAATAATGATAATGTTGTACTAACTACTGATCAAACAGTGCTAAGTGTAACTGGTGCTGAACAAACTGAATCAGCGGATCTAGAATGGCCGAATGGAAAATGGAAAGTGATTCATCGAATCGATGGGGATGAGGGTCCAGTTGATAATGATGAAGGAATTCATCCACTTAGTGGACAATATCTATCTGATCTGGATATTGTGTTTAATTTACCGGGTTATTATGATGTTTATTATCGTGATCAATATCTAAAAACTATCATCGCGCATCGTGAACCCGTGGCGAGTTTTCGAGTTAATATTAATGGTGGAAATCCAATATTTACTAATACTTCATACGATCCAGATGATGAAACAACTGGAATTGTTGATGTTAAATGGTCATATTTGGATCTGGATGTTGATGTTGCTCCACATAACGGACAACCAAGTAGTTTGATCGAAGGACACACTTATTTAGTAATCATAGAAGTTACAGATAAATATGGAGCGGTGGATTCGATTTCTCAACAAGTTCGTTATTTAGAAGATCCAGCGCCCGAAGATATTTCCGCACCATTTTCGGAATTTAGTATTTCGCCCAGTTCTATTCTAAAGAACGTAACGAGTCCACACATAATTTTAACGAACACGAGTTATGATCTACTGGGATTACCAATTAGTTCAACGTTTACTTTGACCAAGGATGGATTACCATATTCATACGTTTTTGCTGAGGGAGATAATGATGTTTCGTTACTACCCGTCGGGAATTATTCAATCACATTGATTGTGAATAATGGAACGTTAGATTCCGTACCGTTTTCGAGAAGTTTTTCGATTATCGAAGATATAATCAAACCGACCGCTGTGGCGAATATCCCAAATGGAAGTTTTTCGGTTAATACACCCGTGACTTTGACGTTTTCTGATTTGGGGGGTAGTGAGTTCAAAGAACAACGTGTCGCTATTACTACTAGCTCGAGTCTACCGGGACCACTCGACAGCGCATGGACAATGATCAGTAGTTCAAATAGTAGAATCGCGACGATTAATGTTGTTGGTACAACTTATATTCATTGGGAAGCGTGGGATCACGCGGGTAATTATGACTATGGAACTTTTGGACCATATACTTTGTCCAAACAAGCGACAACCGTAACACTCACAACCAACCCTGTTTCGAGTGTGGTTTATCCGGGTACGATTGAACTAACAGCGACATTTGATAGTATGACCACCCCAACCGGAACAGTATTTTTCCAAATTGATGGGAATACTGTTGGTAGTGCTACGATTACCGCGGGTGAAGCGACATTTACCTATACCCCGAACGGGACTTATATCGGAAACGTTACTATTTCAGCTGTTTATAATGGTGATTCTACTTATAATCCCGCTAGTGACAGTTTGCCATATACTATCACCAAAAATCCGGGTGCAAGTGTGACGGTTGGTAGTCAAACTGATAAAACATATGACGGGACTCCTTTTGCGCCGACCGGGATTTCAGTGACGGGAACTACTAGATACAAAGTTGAATACAAAGGTCGCGACGGTACAACATATGATAGTACAACCGCACCGACGGACGCTGGAAAATACACTGTGGTTGTAACCACGACGGATGGTGGTTATGTTGAACGAACCGATAGTGCGGATTTTGAAATTTTCAAAGCTGATCAAGCTACGTTGAGTGTGACTGGGTTATCAAGTTCATACGAAATCGATCCTGGATCAACCATCGCACTTGGCACAACCGGTGGATCCACTGGGGGAACAGTGACCTATGTTAGTTCTGACCCAACCGTGGCTTCGGTTACGGGAAATATTTTGACGATTCACACAATCGGCGATTTTACTGTTACAGCGACCATGGCGGGGAACAATAATTACAATCCAGTTAGTTCTAGCGCGTTCAGTGTCGAAACCGAAGATACTATACCCCCGACTGGAAAAATTACCATGGGGACCACTGATTGGACCAACTTTAATGGTACGGTCAGTTTTGATCTGTTTTACAAAACCGCAACAACACTAACCATCACAGCTGATGATAATAGTGGCGAAGTGGTCAAAATAGAATATTATCTGTCCAACACTGTGTTAAGCTCGTTCGCCGCAGCAACTATTACAAGTTGGACAGAAAGTGACACTGTTACTATTAACCCAAATACTAAAGCGATTGTTTATGCCCGACTGACTGACGCTTCTGGGAATGTATCAATCATTAATTCGGCTGGGATAGTTGTTTATAGCGATAGTGCGCCGGATACGAATACTATAACTCACACCAAATTCTCCGGTCACGAAACTGCTACTGTCGACATTAAGGGCAACACCGTAAATAAGGTGATGAACGGACTAGATACCCTAGTTCTGGGTGTTGATTACACTGTCAGCGGCAACGTGTTAACTCTTCTTGGCAGTTACCTGGATAGTCTAGATATTGATGACTACACTTTGACAATCTTTTATCGTCCGCTTGGTGAAATCTTCGTCGCTGCGACTGGTAACATAGCCCCTCTTTCTACAGAAGTAAGTCTGTCTATAGAAAAAGCGTCGCCGGGTATTAACCTGTTAGCCCCCCCAACTGAAACTGGCGATGATCTCGTTTTGTCGGCGATCTTGACTAAAGTTGGTTCTGGCCCTATCCCAACCGGGACGGTAACTTTTATGATTGATGGTATAGCGACACTGGAATCAACAGACGTACCCCTAGTAAATGGTATTGCAATACTAACGATCAGTGGTGGGATGGGCGAAGGTAATCATATCTTTGAACTAGCCTACAGCGGCGATAGTTACTACCTAACGAGAGATACCAGTCTAAGTGGTTTCGCGATGTCTGCAAAAGGTTCACTCAGTGCACCCAACACCGGCGTTTTTAACGAAATGAATCATAGTAGTAACACTACGCTTATACTGTTAAGCGGGTCTCTGAGTTTAGGAATTTTTGGCCTAATCTGGAAACGTCGTCAAGCGCATCAGCGTGGCTGAAATTCGACCATCGTCTAGTTGCATCAAGTTGGAGGGATGATGAAAAAATTCGCAGTTTTCGACATCGACGGAACGTTGATTCGATGGCAATTATATCACGCTATAGTGAATCGTTTGGCAGCAGCGCACTTGCTCGGCGACCATACCTACGACCAGATTCGCGCTGCGCGGTTAAAATGGAAAAAACGCGAACGATCTTTTTCCGAATACGAGAGCATTTTGGTACAACAATTTCTACCGATGCTACCGAAACTCAATGTGAAGGAGTATGAGTGTGTCGTCCGCGAAATTTGGGACGAATATCACGATCAAACGTACATTTACACTCGTAATTTAATAAAGAAACTTCGAAAAGATGGGTATTTTCTGTTAATTATTTCCGGTTCCCCGAGCGAAATTATCGAACTACTGACCAAATATTATGGTTTTGACGATTTCGTAGCCTGTGTTTTCGAACGGGGCAACGACGGATATTTCACCGGCGCAGTCACACAACCCGTCCATGATAAGAAGTTAGCACTGCAAACATTGGTGAAAAAACACAATTTGGATTGGCGGGGTAGCGTGGCTGTTGGCGACAGCGCTTCGGATATCGTCATGTTGAGTCAGGTCGAACGACCAATCGCATTTAATCCTGATCAAACGTTGTTCGACGCCGCTCGAAAACAGGGTTGGCAAATCGTCGTCGAACGCAAAAATGTTGTTTACGATTTACTTTGCAAGGAACGACCCTGCAAAAATGGGAGGACAAAATATGAACTCGAATGATTATTGGCAAAAACAACCCCTCGACAAACCGTTGTTTCCCGACGTGTTGTGGAGCAAACCCGAGCGACGTGACACGGCTGGCAAATTGGCGATCGTCGGTGGCAATTCGCGCGGTTTTGCGTCCGTCGCAGCGGCGTACCAAACAGCGTTGAGCACTGGCGTCGGCCAAGCGCAAGTGATTTTACCGGACATTTTAAAAAGGCCATTATCGAGCCAGAGTCCAACTTCGTTCGGCGAGGATGGGCTGACGCCAAACCGCCAGACGGTGGCCGACGAGGCTTCGCGAGGAGGACACGGGCTCACTGAACGAACGTTGGACTCGGCGAGTAAACCGACTAACTACATTTTCGCGCCCAGTAATCCCAGCGGCGGTTTGGCCAAGGAAGCTTTGACCGCGCTGAACACTGCGGCGAATTGGGCAAATCTAATTCTGTTCATCGGCGACAACGGTCAAAATTCGGAAACCGCGGCGCTGTTTGAAACTTTCTTAGAACACAACACAACAACACCGGTCGTCATCACACGCGACGCGGTAGATCTTATCAAAAATACGGCTGAAACTGTGCTTAATCGCGCGCCGACACATCTGATTGTTTCTTTAAGTCAGCTACAAAAACTTTTTCAAAGTGTTTATTATCCGCGCGTCGTCACGTTTAGTCAGGGCGTCAAGCAAATCGCCGAAACTCTGCACAAATTCACTATCACATATCCGTGTACTATCACGTTGTGGCATGCGGGAAATTTGCTGGTGGCCCGCGCCGGCCAAGTCGTGAGTCAAGAATTCGATCAACCGATGCGCATATGGAGCGGGGAAATCGCCACCCGCCAGGCCGTTTGGCAAATTTGGAACGCTGACATTGTCCAAGCCGCCGCGACGGCGTGGACTGAATTATAGGGGTAATTACTTGATTTTTTAATCAAAGTATGATATAATAGTAGAGTGATGACTATTGAGAACATCTCCTGCAAGAATTGTGAACAGCCTTGTTCGAACAAGGATACTGGGATAGATGTGAGAGTAAGAGAACTTCTTGCCAGTAAAACTATTAGCGAATTTACTGACATGCTGGCCGAATGGCATTACAACACTTCAACCTTTGGCGAGACACTCGAGTGGCAAAATCTTTTTGAGTTTTTGGAACCTGGAGCTATCCCTGATAGCATGCTGAGCACGATCCCAAATGGCAGGCTTGATTCTTTGCATACCAAGCGACATATTATCGATACCTCTATGTGTTTAAGGCGCTATATCGGACAATTGGACACAGGCGTCACAGACATACCACTATTCGACGACAAAATATCCATCCTTTCGTTGTTTCATGATTCGAACACCAACTTATCTAGGACTGCCGAAGATAAATATGGCAAGAATGCCAAGCGAGTCATTGCTTGGTATGATTGCTTCGCACAGAAGCATGAATCTATCAGGAATCGACACCAAAATTGGCTCGAGGAACCGTTCGACGTTAATGCTCGTTTATCGCAAATCAAATTCTTGGATACGCTTGATAATATTTATAAAAATAACCCCCCCCCAATATTCGCTGAAAATAGTGTCGGCTATAGTTTTTCTGCTGTTCAACCAGATCATCATGGCTATGTAGATCTCACCGCTAGTTTCAAGAAAGTCTACGACCACCCGCTACGAGATGGGCGTGGCAATATCAGGTTAGACGATAAGGGCAACACGTTGTCCAAATATAGTCGTATTCCTACGTTCAACAGGAATAATAATGCAGTTCTAGCAGAAGGACCGGCCAGTGTTTTATTAGAATATCGTGGCTACCCAGCAGCGATAGCAAGCTTTGCCCTGAGTGGTGATGAGCTGACGATCTATCAACTCCAGGGTATCAAGTTTGTGCACACGGATGAGCTTCAGCACATCATGAGCAAAGCATTCGAGGAGGGAGATATGGATTGGGTTGGTAAAATAAAGAAGCATTCTTCTTTTGGGCTGGACGGTATGGATTGGAAGGGTTATTGCATTGCAGCCGTTGAGCAAATTGCCCAGCGCGTTCTCGAAGAAGGCGTAAATATCCGCGGCATTAAAGTAATTGGTGCCAAGAACTGCGACTGGTGCTATCAGCACGAGTATTTGCCACTAGAACGTGTTAAGAAAGTTTACGACGAAACCGCCGAGCGATTGGGTTATGAACTTGGCACTGATGGCAACTGGCATAAACCTTTACCATAGCCTTGTTGGTAAAATCAAAGATTTCTGATAAAATAATTCTAGCGGGCATCACCGTGGGCGAGTGGCGGAATTGGTAGACGCGCTAGACTCAAAATCTTGTGAGAGTAATCTCGTGAGGGTTCAAGTCCCTC
>WQTP01000035.1 GCA_009786195.1 Candidatus Saccharimonadota bacterium | reverse complement strand
CGAGCTGTATTATAACAACGAGAGGATTGGGCAATTCAACGCCGTTCTTGATGAATATATCACCGCGGGGGGGGGTGTCATGATTGATGTTCACACACCATTTTCGGTTGCGCAGGCAAAACAGGATTTACTAATAGACGGTGCTCATCCCAATGACGTCGGGCACAAGTTGATCGCAGATGTCGTCATGAAACGGCTGGAGGAGATTTTGCGATGAAAAAATTGACGGAAAAAGAATATCAAGATCTGATGCAACGATTTGCTGACGCATGGGGCGTTAAGAGTCAACAAGTGATGGCGATTGAAGAAATGTCTGAGTTACAAAAAGAACTTTGCAAATATTTGCGACGAACTGAAAATTCAGGAGAGTACACGAAGGAAGAAATCGAAGAAACTATTTCTAATATTCAGGAAGAAATCGCCGATGTCCTAATTATTGTCACGCAGATGAGAAGTATTTTTGGCGCAGACGAAGTGGATAAAATGATAGACCGCAAATTACAGCGCGGCGCCGAAAGACTTGAAAAATGGATGAAGGAGCAAAAATGAGCAAATACGTGTACCCCAAATCTGAAGCGAAGACCATTCACAAGTATGGTGTGGACATAACACTGTTTGGAGATGACAACCTGTCGCCAAATGTAGTATATGAAGAAGTAGAAAAAGGACATTTTCAAGAGTTTTATAACGATACCGCTACGCAAACTTGGTATATCATAGAGGGAAGCGGTGTTTTTGTGTTGGATGGCGAAGAGCACAAGGTGGGCGCTGGTGATTTGGTGGTTGTTCCGCCAAAGGTCAAGAAATACTATTTGGGAAAGATGAAAATGGTTTTGGTGACGTCGCCAACGTTCGACTCTAACGATGAACATGAGGTGCGGTTGATTGATGAGGAGAAAGAAGTATGATAATTTCGTTAAATTGGTTAAAAAAATACGTTGATATTAATATCCCGACGAATGAATTAGTTGAGTTGATTGGGGCGCGGTTAGTCGAGGTTGAAGAAGCGATTGATTTGGCGCCGAAATACGAAGGTGCGGTGGTGGTTAAAGTAGTTAGTGCGGAAAAAATCGAAGGTAGCGATCACTTGAGTTTGTGCTATGTCGACGACGGAGACGTGGTAAAAAACGTCGAACGTCAAAAGGACGGCACGGTACAAGTGGTTTGTGGTTCGCCGAATATTCGTGGCGGAGTTCAGGCGGTTTGGTTGCCGCCCGGCGCGATCGTACCGGAAACTTATGGCAAAGATGACCAAGTTCGAATGGAAGCGCGAAAATTGCGCGGAATCGTCAGTAACGGCATGTTGGCCGGTCCGGATGAATTGGATTTGGGCGAAAAAACAGACGATGTGGTTTATATTGACCCGAGCGATGCGAAACCCGGTGATGATTTCGCCGAAAAGTTTGACCTGAATGATATTTTGCTGGACATTGAAAATAAATCACTAACTCATCGCCCAGATTGTTTTGGCGTGATTGGTTTTGCGCGCGAAGTTGCTGGGATTTTGGGTCAACCGGCGGGTGATTTCCTACTTCATCCGGATAAAAATAATTCTTTTAAAGAATTGAAATTCGCTGATGATGTGAAATTAAAAGTTACAATTGATGATCCGAAACTTTGTCCACGTTATCAAGCGGTGGTGTTGGATGGATTTAATGATAAACCGGCGAAATACTTGAGTGAGATGGATGTATTATTAGCGAAATCTGGGATGCGATCGATCAATCCAATCGTCGATGTGACGAATTATCTCATGTTGTTATCGGGACAACCGTTACATGCTTTTGACTATGACAAATTACTTTCTGTTGGGCGAGAAAAAGAAGCGCATATCGTTATTCGGGCGGGGAAGAAGGGTGAGAAGTTGGAACTATTGGATGGAAAGGTTGCTACGCTCGATCCAGGAGATATTATCATCACCAGCAACGACGTGCCGATTGCGCTGGCGGGGGCGATGGGGGGTAAAAATACTGATATCGATGAAAATACCAAACGTATTGTAATTGAATCAGCAACGTTTAATTTGTTCAATTTACGCGGGACACAATTTCGTCATGGTATTTTTAGTGAAGCTATTACGCGTTTTACGAAGGGTCAACCAGCGGGATTGACCGATCCAATTATTCATGAAGCGATCAGAATATTAACAACTGATCATGGTATGAAAGCGATCAGTCAAATTGTTGACGCTTATCCAAAACCGGTTAAAACTGTCGTAGTGCAAATTACAACAGAACAAGTGAATAATTTGCTTGGTAGTGAATTCACGATGGACGATATTATTATGACACTAGAAAATGTCGGGTTCAAAGCGAAACTGGACGGCGATGTCATTAACGTCACCGCACCGTGGTGGCGGACTGATATTCACATTCCCGAAGACATTATCGAGGAAATCGGGCGATTGAATGGTTTTGATGATATTCCAGCGGTGTTACCGACGCGGGTATTTGCACCCCCAACTCCCGATAACTTGGGAGATTTGAAATCAAAGATTCGTCAAATCCTAGGTGAAGATTTAGCTAATGAAGTTTTGACTTATAGTTTTGTCAGCGAGAGACTATTAACTAATGTTGGTCAGGATCCGAAGAACTCGTACAAGATTATTAATTCAATTAGTCCAGAATTACAATACGTTCGTCAACAATTAACGCCAAGTTTACTGGAAAAAGTTTATGATAATCAAAAAGATGGATTTAGCGATTTGGTGCTGTTCGAGATGAATCAAGTGTATCTAAAAGATCAAGGGTTGACAAACGAAAAAGTTCCAAAACAATTTGATAATTTGGCGTTAGTTGTGACGGGTGATTATTATCAAGCAAAAACTTTGTTGGATCGTTTGTCGGACAAACTGAAATTGAATTTTGAGTATAAAATCGTAAAACCAACTCGTGACGAAAACTATTTCGAACCGAAACGTTCGGCGGGGATTTGGTTGGGTGATACGCAGATTGGGATAATTGGTGAGATAAAAAGCTCAGTCAAAAAGTTGATAAAACTGGACGGTGAGATATCTGCTTTTGAGTTAACTTTGACGCCACTGGTCGAAACGGTCGATAAAGTAGCTATGCAAAAGCAAAGTCAATTTCCCAAAGTTAATCGCGATATGACTTTTGCGGTTGGTGAAGATATTGAATACGCAAAATTGGAAAATTTGATCAGAGAAAGTCTGATTGAACAGAAACTATGGTTTCAATTATCCCCAGTTTCGATTTTCCAAAAAGAGGGTAGTAAATTCAAGAATATTAGTTTTAAATTAACTTTCGCTGATTACGAAAAAACCCTAACTAGCGACGAAATTGCGATTATTATCGATCAAATTACGAACAATGCCGCAAAACAGCTAAATGCAAAAGTAATTTAAGGAGGATTTGAGATATGGCAAAAAATTATCACAGTGGCGAAACACCAAGATGGCAACGTATCGCTATCTGGATTATCACTATCGCTATGGCAGGTGGTACGTTACTTGGTTTTTTCTTTATGGCGTTCGCAACTCGCAACCCAGATCTCAGTACAGCTGGGATTGCTGCTAAAAAGGAAGAGCAAGCACAAACTGAATTGAACAAAAAAATAGCCGAGCGACAAAAGAAAATCGATGCGCAAAACGAAGAACTGAGCAAAAAATACTTTACCGAATTCAACGATTATAAATCACACGTCCAAGCATTCGAACCGACCGGTATCGGCGATGTCAAAACCGAAGATCTCAAAATCGGCGATGGAGTGGAAATCACAACCGGAAGTACTGATTATGGCATGTATTACATCGGTTGGAAACCGACTGGCGACATTTTCGATTCGTCGATTGATGGGGAAAAATTAAAAAGTCCGCTACCTGGGAGCGGCAGTTACATCACTGGTTGGAACGAAGGTGTCGTCGGTATGAAGGTCGGTGGTGTGCGTCTAATCACGATGCCGGCGGACAAAGCTTATACCGCCGAGGGTCAGGAGGGGCACGAGTTGTATGGTCTACCGCTCAAATTTATCGTTATGGCCGTGCCGACGCCCGACGATATCCCTTATCCAAAGGGCACGCTGGCTGTTTGCGAAAAAGCTAGCGCTTCGCAGGCGACGCAATATGGTATAACATCAACGCAACTTTGTCAACTCTATGGTTACGATAACGAGGAAAAATAACCGCTCTGTTTAGATAGGGGGTTGCATGACGAAAATTCTTATGCTAACATAGAAGCAGAT
The DNA here is from genome assembly GCA_009786195.1 of Candidatus Saccharimonadota bacterium. Taxonomy (GTDB): domain Bacteria; phylum Patescibacteriota; class Saccharimonadia; order Saccharimonadales; family Saccharimonadaceae; genus WQXA01. The sequence goes on along the minus strand of WQTP01000035.1, from coordinate 23,319 downwards.
AAAGAAAGGTGGGTTTAAAGTGGACGTCTCAACACTGTTTAGCGATGATATTGGTAGCGCAGCTGGTGGCGCGCCGGCTAACGATGTAACATCGACCGACGGTGACGATAACGATGACTTGGCGAACGATGATACTGCGACTCCGGTTATGCCCGATCCTAATGCGCCGACTGGGAAAATTGGTGATCCATTAGCGGATGTCGACGATCCAACTACTTCGTCTACTCCAACTACTCCGCCCACTCCGCCAGCGGATGATGATATTGTTCCCAATGAAACTATCACTACTAACGATTGGTCTAAAGTTGGTGAAATCAAACGTAAGGAATTACCTATGGAGGATTTGCCGCCAATTATTATTCCAACACAACCCTTACCGCCGCCAAAAGAACCAGAAATACCACAAGCTGCCGAGATAACCCCAGAACAACTTATTACGCCTGAAGCGGAATTATCACCGGAAATCGCAACACCAGAAGTAGCGCCGGAAGTGATGCCAGAAATTACCCCAGGAATTACTCCAGAAACGGCGTCGGAAGTGCCGCCATTCGCCTCGGAACTCAAGTTTAAATTACCGGGCATTGATGATCCAGAAAAAGCCGCTTTTGTTAAAACTTATACTGAAGAATTTGATGATGCGCGAGCACGTGCGATAAGTGTGGTAAAAAGCATTCTGGATGCTATCGACAAAGCTGTCCACGAACATTCGCCAGATATTACTATACCAAACACAGCTGATGAATTCTTGGCTAAAAAACCAGCTGATAATAAAGTCGAAAAGTTTGATGATGCTCGCGAAATTGTCAATGAAGTTCTGGCTCGTGCTGCTGATGCCAAAGCTCAGGCCGCTCAAGCTGCCGAAGAAGCTGCGCGGATTTATGACGAAGTACAAACTTTCAAGAAAGAAACCGAAGAACAAATTGCTTTGCTGGCTATGTGAAGGCGGACCGCCAATTGATTGGATAAACGTTTTAACTTGCCAAAAAATTTGCTACAATGTTTCGGTAATAACAATTAAATTAAGGGGAGGAAAATGGATTGGAATCAAGTTTTGGATGCTGGCGATGTTGACGCAGGTGAAATTAATGTTGTCATCGAGATACCAAAAGGCAGCAATAACAAAGTTGAATGGAATCGCAAATTAAAAGTTTTTGAGATTGATCGAATTGAACCATCGACTTTCCCGAAACCAACTAACTATGGTTTCATCCCCCAAACTTTGGATGAGGATGGTGACGAATTGGACGCGTTAGTGTTAACGAACGACCCGTTACCAATGAACACTTTTCTCAAAGTGCGTGCGCTCGGTGTTATGAAATTCACCGACGATGGTGAAGTTGACGATAAAATTCTTTGCGTCCCAGCCGACGATCGCGATAGTGGTGATGCGATTAAAACCTTAAAGGACGTACCGGCGCAGTTGTTGAAACAAATTGAATATCACTTTAATCATTACAAAGATCTGAAAAAACCCGGTAGCACCAAAGTCGAATATTGGGGCGACGCTGAAGAAGCCAAAGCGGTTATTCGCGAAAGTCAAATTCGCTGGAAAAATCAATAATTTTATCGTCGTCGCCAGGCAGGTTTTTTATCTTTTAGGGCGGGTGATTGTAAATTAGCTGGGGGCATGATGTTTGTTTGTCGTAACTGAGCGTTAAGTTTATTTCTGGCATGTGGTGTAATAATCTTTTTCAACCAATCGAGTTTGGGAAAAATATCGCGTCTAGTTAGAACTTCTATAGTGTCGCCGGATTTTAGCGGTGTGTCGAATTTGGCGATTTTACCATTAATTTTGAAACCACTAGCTTTAGCAGCCAAATCAGAATGTAATTGATAAGCAAAATCAAGCGGCAGTGCACCGCGAGGTAAATCGAAAATATCACCACGCGGCGTGTAAACGAAAATTCGATCCGAAAACAAATCTAACTTCAGTGCGTCAAGATCAGCTTTCTTGCCGGAACGTAATTTAGTGGCGGCCTCCTGTAGTTCGCGAATCCACAATAAACTCTCTGGCAATGGTGCTAAATCACCTTTCTTATACGCTTCATCCAATTTCTGTTCGTTATAATGAAAAGATGCTGCCAACCCTCGTTCAGCAAATTCATGCATAGCACGCGTGCGCACTTGAAATTCGACAATTTGACCATTTGGTGTTTCTACTGTAGTATGCAGCGATTGATAACCATTAAGTTTTGGCTGAGCGATATAATCTTTAATACGACCAAGTAATGGCACGTACATGGAGTGTAATAATCCCAGCACCAAATAGCAAGTCGTCAAGTCGTCAACGACTATTCTAAGTGCGATTAGATCATAAATCGAATCTATATCTTCCTCGCCATTTTCGCCAATGTATTTTGACAATTTTTTGTGCAATGAGTGAATAGATTTGACCCGTCCATCCATTTCAAAGTTTATTTTTTCCTCACGCAGTTTGGTAACTACTTCGGTACGTATTTTGTCCAATTTTTTCTTAGCCCGACCAAGACGTTGATTGATCTCGTTTTTTAATTTGTTATAACGCTTTGGTGCCAAATAACTAAAACTAATATCTTCGATTTCAACACGCACGCGTCCCATGTTAAGTCGATCGGCCAACGGTCCAAAAATCTCCAGCGACTCACGTGCAGTTTTTAGTTGTTTTTCGGGCGGTTGAAATTCCAAAGTCTGCAAATTATGCAAACGATCAGCCAATTTGATAATAATCACGCGCACATCCGAACCAATCGCCACCAAAAGTTTGGTCAGATTATCACGTGTCGCCGGCAGGTAGGTGGCGATGTCTTTTCGACCAGCACGCGCTTTACTAACTTTAGTCACACCGTCCACAAGAAGCGCAACTTCTTGACCAAAACGAGCTTCAATTTCCTCCAGCCCAGTCTCAGTATCCTCAGCGATATCGTGTAATAAACCAGCCACCACACTGTCGACATCCATATCCCACTCAAGCAACAAAGTTGCTACTGCCAGCGGATGCATAATATACTCACTACCACTAAGTCGCGTTTGCCCAGCGTGTTTTTCGGTAGCATATTTCAGAGCACTTGCAATTTTCTTTTGATCGGTGACACGCGGAAATTTTTCCCCAACTAACTTATTAAATGCATCCACTTTCATATAAACATTGTACCACTTGCGGCGGGCTAAATAAACTGCTAAAATATAACCATAACTATCAAGGGAGGGCATATGGTAAAAAAAGTGGCGATTAATGGTTTCGGACGGATTGGACGCAACGCGTTCAAAATCGCCGTGGGTCGCGATGATATCGAAATTGTGGCGATTAACGACCTGACGGATACCAAAACGTTAGCGTATCTGTTAAAGTACGATTCGACGTACGGCACATACGACCGCGAAGTTAAGTATGACGACGAAAATGTGATCGTTGACGGACAGAAATTCCGCGTATTGAGCGAAAAAGACCCAATTAATTTACCGTGGGGCGAACTCGGTGTGGACGTAGTGATTGAATCGACCGGTTTCTTTTGCGATCCGACCGCCGCTCGTGCACACATCGATGCTGGCGCCAAGAAAGTCATCATCAGCGCCCCGGCCAAAGGCGACGGTGCCGACACGATTGTACTCGGCGCAAACGACGACGCGATTGCGGGCGCTTCGGAAATCATTTCCAACGCATCCTGTACGACCAACTGTATCGCACCAGTGATGGCCGTTCTCGAAAACCATTTTGGTGTAAAAAAAGCCATGATGACGACCGTTCACAGCTACACTGGTTCGCAACGAATCTTGGATGCCCCGGCGAAAGATTTGCGCGAAGCTCGCAGTGCGGCCGAAAACATCGTACCAACCACAACCGGCGCCAGCAAAGCGGCCGCTCTCACCGTACCAGCACTCAAAGGAAAATTCACCGGAATGTCCGTCCGCGTTCCCACCCCCGTAGTATCGTTGGCTGACATCACGGCCGTCCTAAAACGCGAAACCACTGTCGATGAAATCAACGACGTGTTGAAAAAGGCCGCCAAAGAACCCTATTACCAGGGAATCCTGGACGTCACCGACGAAGAACTGGTCTCGAGCGATTTCATCGGCAACGCGCACAGCTCAATTGTTGACCTTAATCTGACCGATGTCGTCGAGGGTGATTTGGTCAAAGTCGTCGCGTGGTACGACAACGAGTGGGGATATTCTAATCGCCTGGTCGAAATGACCGCTGACGTAGCGAAAACTCTGGAGTAGAAGTGGTCATTTACCTCGGCGCCGATCATCGCGGTTTTTACCTCAAAAACAAAGTGTTTGCATATCTCACCAAACGCGGATACACGGTCGAAGATGTCGGTGACAAAGAGCTCAATCCTGATGACGATTTTCCGCAATTCGCTGCGGCTGCCGCGTTGAAACTCATTGACGAAGAAAACGATGTCGACAAAGCTATCCTCATCTGTGGCGGCGGGCAGGGGATGGCGATGGCCGCCAACCGTTTTCGCGGTGTGCGTGCGATTGTCGCTACCACCGCCGAAGACGCGCGCTGGGGCAGAAACGATAACGACGCCAACGCCCTGTCTCTGCCGGCGCGAATTCTGGACAATGACGACGACCAATATTGGCAAGACATCATCGATACTTTCCTAATGACTGAATTTTCCGGCGCCACCCGCCACGCTCGCCGCAACCGCGAGCTGGATGAGCTTTCGTGATACAATGGTCTCATGAAAAGGATGAGCAAAGAAAGCGCGGAAACTCTCGCAGCGTATGAAACTAATGCGAAGGAATATATCACGCAATATCCTTGCCATAATTCGGATTTCGTCGATAGTTGGATTGAAAAATCTTTACAGAATATCGCCAAAAACGCCGAGGTTTTAGAAATCGGTTCGGGGACTGGGATAGCCGCAAAATTTATTGAAAATCTAGGATACAAAATCCAAGTTTCGGATGCGGCAGAAAGTTTCGTGAAATACTTACAGGAAAATGGTTTTCCGAACGCGCGCTATTTCAACGTAATAACAGACGAGTTTTGGCAAAATTTTGACTATGTATTAGCAGATGCAGTTTTGCTTCACTTTACAAAAGGCGAGGTCAAAGAAACTATAAAAAAAGTTTACGACGCGCTTAATCCGGGTGGAACTTTTGCGTTCAGCTTGATGCTTGGCGATGGCGAAAAATGGCAAAATCGACTAGGCGCAGAAAGATTTTTCAAATTTTGGCAGGTTGATGACATTGTTACCGTGTTGGAAAAAATCGGTTTTGATTATAAAACTGAAATTACAGGAAACTATAATGATAGAAGCTCGACGCGACGTTGGATTACGATAATCGTGCATAAATCGGAGGAAAAATGACCAAAATTAATCTCCGCGTTGCTACGAAAGCAATTTTGCGGGAGAGGGTATGGTAAAATTATCCAACGAACATGATGACTTCGCGTGGATTTCGCGTGACGATTTAATGAAGTATGACCTAATGCAAGAAGAAATAGCGGCTATTAAGGCGGTTTTTGAATCATGACAGAAAGAAGACCCCCGACTACTGGTTTGCGTGAATACGCCACCGAGTTGAATAATGTTGGCCTAGCTGGTTTAGCCCACAAAGTAACAAAACGAGTTGGCGGTACTTTCGAGGAACGCTTAAAAGCCATAAAAGAACTCGGCCTGCCAGTTGAGCCAAGTATTTCTGTGACCATGAAAGATTTTGACGACAATCCCGAAAAGTACTTTGACGAATTAGTCGAAAGACTAGATGGATATTGTCCTAAAACGTATTATGCAGCTTTGATAGCAGGAAGAGTACGAGCAATGGGTGCATCTCGTGAAGAGTTAATAGATTTTATCCGCGACAATCGCCAAAATTTTCCTGACGATTATAGCTTTTCATTAAAGAGTAACGACCATGCTTTCTCGGGCTGTCTTGATACGGATAAGGACGGTATATTATCCGGAACTTTTGTTCTCGGTCCATACCATAGACTGACTACTGGGGAGAGCGTAGGTGATTTGAGAATTACTGAAAACAAATTTGGCTCCGGGACTCCAGAACTTGCTTTTACTGGTGGTATGGGGGGGGGTAATCCTGGTGATTATCGAAATGACAATACGAAGTACAAAACATACACCGGATCCACAATCACTAAAATGCAGATGGCAGAAAAAGTTCTAGTTGCACGAGATTTACTTAAGCAAGCAATTGGCGTAGAGAGGGGGCGTTACATTCCAAATATGCATTGTCGCGTAGTCTTTGTTGACAGTGAATATGGTTATAAACCGTATTTTATAAAAGCTGTCCAAAGTGATATATAATAGTTACATGTCCAAAATCGTTCCCACAATCACCGCTACGACGCCCGCCGACTATGTCGCGGCGTTAAAGAAATTGGCGTTCGCGCCGCGTCTGCACATCGACATCACGGACGGCGAATTCGCGCCATCGCGCACGGTCAATCTGAATCAAATTTATTGGGACGAGGGTCGAGAAATTGACTTGCACCTGATGATGAAGCGGCCGGTCGAGTGGTTGCATCAAATTGTTGCGTTGCACCCGAATCTCGTGATTTTGCATGCGGAGGGCGACAATTTACCGCAGATTTTCGAACATTTGCGGAAATTTGATATCAAATGTGGTGTGGCGATTCTGCCTGATACAGAGCCGGAAACCGCACGCGAAATTATCGAAATCGCTGACCAAGTTTTAATCTTCGGCGGGTATTTGGGCTATCAAGGTGGCACGGCCGACCTCGCCAACCTGAGAAAAGTGGCCGAAATCAAAAAAATCAACCCCAGCGCCGAAATCGCCTGGGACGGTGGCGCGAACGTTGAAAACGTGTCCGAAATCGCCACAGCCGGCATCGACATCATCAACGTCGGCGCCGCAATTTCCCACGCAGAAAATCCGGAAGATTCTTATGACAATCTAAACGAGTTGGTGTAATAAAGTCAATATTGATATTTAGAATAAAATATGTTACAATATCGACATGAGAGGATTTGGATCTAGGCCGGAGTCAGTTGTTTTTGGAAACGCATTGATGGGGGGGGGTGCTAAAGACTCTTTAGCTGTTTATAGGGAGATTATAGATGTATCTCCCGTATTTGAAAAACCATACATCAAGAAACGAAAATCAGAGCTTGAGCCGTGTTCGCAGCTATCTATTAATAAAACAGAATCCATAGGGCAATCTTTCAGCGGTTTCCTCACGGATAATCACGTCATTTATCCTGGCCACAACGGTATGGGCTTTAAGCTTGATGATGACGAGATATACCATGACCTGATTTTGGTAGTTAAGAGCCTACCATTATTGAGAGATGGATGGGTCTTTATCTCTGCCATGGAAGCCTTATGTATGTACATGACTGACGAAAATTTAGAAAATCTAGCGAAAACAGATATGGAAGCAGCAATCAGGGCAATCTCTAAAATCAGGGAAGACGCACAAGAGAGAAGAAACTATACTTTTCATGATTCAGACGAGGCTAGGACTATTAGCGTGTCGGAAAATCGTTATGGTCTTGCTTGCACTGAGACGGCAGCCCTAGCTCACAATATATTGCTATTTCTTGGTATGCCAAGTAAATATTGCATTGGATCACTAAAATCCACTCAGGGTGGTAAAAAAGTTCATGACAGCAATAAGCACTCCTTTGTTGTGTCAAAAATTGGAGATCACCCTGTGGTATATGATGCGGCGCAAATTGTCAACAGAGTCCCACTCGTAGTGCCTATTGATATATCTAGGTTAACTGCTACGGGCGAGCAAACCGAAGAAGACGTGAGGGTGCCTATTGGGCATCAATACACAATTCCAGAATCTGCCCTTGTAGATTTTTGAACGAAGAGTACTTTTTCCAAGTCTCTGCCAGATTTTACGCCCTCGCTCGGAAAAATAAACGTAAACGGGTTTATTTTTCTCTCACTTCGTAGTAAAATAGAATTGTCATGAGTGAAAGTGACGAGGGGAAGAACGACTCTGGGTACGACTGTGACTAGTAGTCCGTCGCAGCTCGGGGCTATCGAACGCCATGCGCTCTGCATTCGGCGTAATGTTATTCGTATGCTGGCAACGGCGGGGTCGGGGCATCCGGCTGGTTCCCTGGGGTTGGCGGACGTGTTCGCGGCGATGTACTTTGATATTTTGAAATACAATCCGACCGACCCGAACGATCCGACGCGTGACATTTTGGTTTTATCGGCCGGCCACACTGTGCCGGCACAGTACGCCGCGCTCGCCGAAGCGGGTTTGATTCCCGAGGAAGAGTTACTGACTCTTGGGAAATTTGGTTCGCGCCTGCAGGGTCACCCCGAGCGACAGCGATTGCCGTGGCTGGAAACGACGTCTGGTCCGCTCGGTTGCGGCCTCAGCCAAGCGGCCGGCATGGCTTATGCGATTAAGAATTGGCACAGTGACGATCCCGCGAGTAAGAAACGTTACATCTATGTCATCACCGGTGACGGCGAGCTCGACGAGGGCAACAATTGGGAAGCATTAATGTTCGCCGCCAAGAACGCGTTGGGTAACATGATCGCCATCGTCGATCGTAATCACATCCAAATCGACGGCACGACCGAAGACGTTATGCCGCTCGAACCGCTGGACGATAAATTCCGCGCTTTTGGTTGGCACGTTCAACAAATCGACGGTAACAACGTCGAGAGTATCATCGACGCCTGCGCGTTGGCCCGCGCCGAAACCGAGCGTCCGTCGGTGATTTTGGCCTATACCACCCCGGGCAAAGGTGTAGATTTTATGGAGGACGATTACAAATGGCACGGCAAAGCGCCGAATGCTGAAGAAGCCAAACGCGCCCTGCGAATGTTGGAGGCGAGGGATTTATGAAACTCTATTTCGTTCGACACGGTCAGTCAACTATGAATCAAGATGACTTGATCTCGGGCTGGGCTTCTGATCCCGAGTTAACAGAGCAGGGTAAATCACAAGCTGTCGCTGTCGGTCAAGAATTGCGTGGTCGAAACATCGACGCAATTTTTACTAGTGGTCTACGACGTGTTGACCAGACGGCGCTCATCATCCGCGATCAGCTTGATCCGAAACTGCCGGTTTTCACGGATTGGTTACTGTACGAACGTTGGCATGGTGACATGGAATCAAGGCCGTGGACTGACGACAACTTTCAAAAAATCTCAAACAGTGATCGAGATTTTTGCGAATCCCACGGTATAGAAACCGACAATCTGGTGGCCCGCGCCCGGGCATTCCTGGATAATCTGCAATTGATGCCGGTTGAATTCCATAACATCGTTGTCGCAACAAGTGGCGGAATAATGTGGGCGGTTTCCAAAATAGCTAATCAATCTGGTGATAAAATCGAATTTCAAAATACCGAAATTAATGAATACGATCTGAGGAAGGATAAAAATGGCACATATTCATGCTGAACCTGGACAACACGACATAACGGTTAACATGTTTATCGTGCATATTGAGGATGGAAAGTCGAAAATCCTTCTAAATCGTCACAAAAAACTGAACAAACTAATGTGTGTTGGTGGGCACATGGAACTGGATGAAACCCCGTGGCATGCTGTTCTTCGTGAGATCTGCGAAGAAACTGGGTATGAAATTAATCAATTAAAAGTTTTACAGAGCGCGCCGAATTTGGAGCAAAACCCCAATTCCAACGCCACTTATTGGCCGATTCCGATTACAGTTCAATCGCATAGATATGGCAGCGAAAATCATTTTCACGACACTCTAGACTACGCTTTCCTAACGACAGAATTACCAAATGGCGAACCAGACGAAGGAGAATCGCGTGAGTTTCATTGGCTTGATTTAGCAGAAATGAGCGCATTATCTGACGATGAAACAGTTGCAAATTCACGAGAAACTTCGAAATTTATTTTAGAAAACTTTACCAATTGGCGCGCAGAAGAAATCAGCAAGTTCGGAGGAACGCAGTGGCAGAATTAGACAGCACCCGCGCAGGTTTCGGCCGCGGATTGGTCGCGGCGGGCGAGAAAGGCAAACGCGTCGTGGCCCTCGCGGCGGATTTGGTGGAATCGGTTCAAATGCATTTGTTCGCCGAGAAATTCCCCGAACGCTTCGTCGAGGTCGGCATCGCGGAACAAAATCTAGTCACGATCGCCAGCGGCATGGCGCACGTCGGATTCATCCCGTTCGCCGGTAGTTACGCGGCGTTTTCGCCCGGGCGGAACTGGGAGCAAATCCGCACGACTATCGCCCTTAACAACCAACCGGTCAAGATCATCGGCAGTCACGCTGGCCTCAATGTTGGGCCGGACGGCGCCACTCACCAGATGTTAGAAGACATCGCATTGATGCGCGTCATGCCGAACATGGTCGTTATCGCGCCCGGCGACGCCATCGAGGCCGAAAAAGTCGCGCTTGCCTGTGCGGCGGACGAACGACCGAATTATATCCGATTAACACGCGAAAAATCTCCGATTTTTTCCGATGCGGATGCACCGTTCGAAATCGGAAAAGCATACGTTTTGCGCGAGGGTCGCGATGTGTCGATTTTCGCAACCGGCACAATGACCGCCTTGGCGCTCGCGGCGGCCGAAGAACTCCTGAGCCAGAATATCAGCGCTGAAATCATCCACGTTCCGACCATCAAACCGCTCGATGCTGACACAATTTTGACCTCGGCGCAGAAAACCGGCCACATCATCACGATCGAAGAACATCAAATCGCCGGCGGTTTTGGTTCGGCGATCGCAGAGCTCCTAATCGAAAACAACACCTTTGCAAGGAACGACCCTGCAAAGAAATTTCGTCGCATCGGCGTGGACGACCAATTCGGCCAATCCGGCACAGCGGCCGAACTCCTCGAACATTATGGTTTGACGACGGAAAATATCATAAAGATAGCAACCGAACTCCTGAAATAATATATCTTTTGTAAGAACCGTTCTTGCAAAACTAGTCGCCTGCTGGACTTTTACCGCTAGGTGCGTGCACGCGAGACTGCATGAAAGCGCCTGGAAAGTTTGGCCCTCTTGCACCTCTTATACCATCAGTTTCACGAGGGTGGTAGATCGGGTTGTTAGCTCCACCTAAGCTATATGTATCGGGGAGTCTATTATCTCCATCGTTTTCAACCCTGTAATCACAATCGCTAGAGCAACGCAGGCAGATTAACCCCAATACTTGAAGTTGTTGTTCGGATGGTGCCCTTGAGCCTATTACTGTATCAAAAGCCCCAACCCCCCCCCTTGTGCAGTTATTAGCATATTTAGTCATTTTGGTACTGTATCATATCCATTTACGTCCGTCAAGGGGTTTTCAGTAATGCTTAAAAATTGTAAAATATATACATAACACATAACCAGAAAGGTAACTAATGACAATACGAGAAATCAGAGAACGGACACTCAGGGCGCGGCATTTGATGCAACGAGCGCGGGCGCAACATTTCGCGGTTGGCGCGTTCAACGTCGGTGATCAGGAAACGCTGAGGGCCGTCGCGGCGGCGGCGAAAAACTTAAATTCGCCGGTGTTAGTTGAATGTAGTAACGACGAAATCCAGGCCATGGGCATCGAAAACATGCGCGACTTGGTGGACAATTATCGCGCTGAATTGGGCGTCGAAATGTACATTAACCTCGACCACAGTCCGACCGTCGAAGGTTGCAAACGCGCCATCGACGCTGGTTTCGAATTCATCCACATCGACATCAGCCAGGCCGACCACAACGCCAGCGACGAAGAAATCATCAACCAGACCCGCGAAGTCGTCGAATACGCCAAATTCACCGGCGCGCTGGTCGAGAGTGAACCACATTATTTCGGCGGCAGCTCGAACCTGCACGAAGAAAAAATCGACTACGAAGAAATTCGCAAAACTTTCTCGACGCCCGAGGGCGCGGCGAAGTTCGTGGCTGAAACCGGCATTGATACTTTCGCGGCGGCGGTTGGCAATTTGCACGGTAAATATCCGGTGCCAAAAAAACTCGATCTGGACTTATTAGAAGAAATCCGGCGAGCGATTAAATGCAATATCAGTCTGCACGGCGGCAGCGGCACACCTTTGCATTATTTCGAGAGCGCGACCCAAATCGGCGTTAGCAAAGTCAACATCAACAGCGACATGCGGATCGCATATCGCACGACGTTGGAAGAAGTGTTAGAAGAAAACCCCGACCAATTCGCTGTGGTGAAATTAATGGGCAAAGTCCGCGCTGCGGTGCAAAAAGTCGTCGAATCCAAAATCAAAGCGTTTGGTTCAGATGGCAAGGCGGTACTTTGATGACAAAATCACAAAAACCCCTAACTTTCCTCTGTGTCGGCGCGGCGATCCAGGATGTCTTTCTTAGCCACAGTCCGGATTTTATACCAGTTTGCGAGAATCCCGAGGAGTGCTTTTTCGAAATTCCGCTCGGCGCCAAAGTTAACGTTAACACGATCAATTTTTCAACGGGCGGTGGTGCGACCAATGCAGCGGCGACCTTTGCACGGGCCGGTGAGAATGTTGCTTTTATGGGTCAAATCAGTCGCGATCCGGCTGGCATGGCAGTCATGAAAATGCTGGACGATGAAGGAATTAACACTGTTGGTTTGTCGATTGTTGATAATTATCATACCGGTTACTCAGTGCTACTGCTCGCGCCGGGGGGTGAACGGACGATTTTGACTTATCGTGGCGCTAGTACGCATTTCAAAACGAGTAACTTTGACTTGACACAAATCGATCAGAACTTTGATTGGATGTATGTAACGACCTTGAACGGTAATTTTGAGATCCTCGACAAACTGTTTTATGATGCTAAGAAACGTAACATTAAAATTGCTTTCAACCCCGGTAAAGGTGAGCTGGCTGATCCGAAAAAGTTGCGCGCGTTGCTATCGGATGTCGAGATTTTAGTGGCGAATCGTGAAGAGTTGGGTCAATGTTTTACTGGCGAAAACTTGGAAGAATTGATTCGTCGCGCCCACAGTTACTGCCCAGTCGTGGTCGGCACAGATGGTACAGCAGGCGTAGCAGCTATTGACAAAACGTCATTTGCCACTACCGGATTATATAATCCAAAATCGCACGTGATCGATCGCACGGGCGCAGGCGATAGTTTCGGATCAGCGTTCGTGCTCGGTTATGCGCGCGGACTCGGCCTAAAAAAAGCTCTGATTTATGGCGCTGCTAACAGCGACGCAGTAGTGCAAAAAATTGGTGCGAAAACTGGCATACTTGACGACTATTCCGACCTTCACGAGATGAAAATCGACGTACGACCAGCGAATTACTAGCTTAAGCAAGTTCATATACACGTCCATATCTTCTCATTATATCACACTTATGACAAAAAGTCAATATAGAAATGTGATATAATAGTCGATATGAGTCAAAAATTTCACCTTCATACCAAATTCAAACCCACTGGAGATCAACCGGCGGCGATTTCGCAACTCGCGAGGGGTTTGAACGATGGCGAAAAATTTCAAACGTTGCTGGGGGTGACGGGATCGGGAAAAACTTTTACCATGGCGAATATCGTCGCCCAGACGCAGAAACCAACGCTGGTTTTGGCGCATAACAAAACATTGGCGGCGCAACTTTTTTCGGAATTTAAACAATTTTTCCCCGAGAACGAAGTGCACTATTTCGTTTCCTATTTCGATTATTATCAACCCGAGGCCTACATCGCGTCGTCGGACACCTATATCGAAAAGGACAGTCGCATCAACGACGAAATCGACCGTTTGCGGCATGCGGCGACCGCGGCGCTACTGTCGCGGCGGGACACGATTATTGTGGCGTCGGTGTCATGCATTTACGGCATCGGATCGCCGGGCGATTATGCCGAAATGTCCATTACCGCGACCAAAAATCAAAAGTACAAACAGGACAAATTCATCCGCCATTTAAACGACATTCAATATCATCGAAACGATATGGATTTCGCGCGTGGCACGTTTCGGGTGCGCGGCGACACCATCGACATCCTGCCGGCCGGGCGCGAAACGGCTTATCGCATCGAGTTTTTCGATGATCAAATCGAGCGAATTTTGGAAATCGATCCGTTAACCGGCGAAATTTTGGGCCGTCCTGATACGATCAAGATCTTTCCGACCAGTCACTATGTTACGCCGCAGGAGCGTTTAAAAGTAGCGATTTCTAAAATAAAGGAAGAGTTCGACGAACGTTTAAATTATTTTGAAAAGAATCAGAAATACCTCGAAGCGCAACGTTTGGGTCAACGCACGAAATTCGATTTGGAAATGTTGGAACAAACCGGTTTTGTCAAAGGAATCGAAAATTATTCGCGTTATTTGACCGAACGCGAACCGGGCGAACAACCGGCGACGCTACTGGATTATTTCCCGGACGATTTTTTGATGTTTATCGACGAAAGTCACATGACGATTCCGCAGGTTCGCGGCATGTATAACGGCGATCGCGCGCGCAAAGAAACTCTGGTTGATTACGGTTTTCGTCTGCCGAGCGCGCTGGATAATCGCCCCTTAACTTTTGCTGAATTTGAAAATCACATCAATCAAATAATTTTCGTTAGCGCCACACCGGCCGAGTACGAACTCGTCAAAAGTCCGACGCCGGCCGAACAAGTTATTCGCCCAACCGGACTCCTTGATCCAAAAATCGAAGTTCGTCCATCCGAACATCAGGTCGATGACGTCATCGCCGAAATTCGCGATCGTGTGGCGAAAAGTCAGCGCGTACTGATCACAACCTTAACCAAACGCATGGCCGAGGATTTAACCGCCTTTCTCCAAGAGCTCGATATCAAGGTCGCGTACATCCACAGCGATGTCGACACGCTGGAACGCAGTGACATTCTGCGCGATTTGCGCACCGGCGTTTACGACGTTTTGGTCGGAATTAACCTGCTCCGCGAAGGACTCGATCTGCCCGAAGTTTCGCTCGTGGCGATCATTGACGCTGACAAAGAGGGTTTTCTGCGCAGCGAACAAGCGCTGATCCAAACCATCGGTCGCGCCGCCCGCCACATCGACGGTACGGTGATTATGTACGCCGACAACATGACCGATTCGATGCGTCGCGCGATCGACAAAACGAATCGTCGTCGCGAGATTCAGGAAAAGTACAACCGCGACCACAACATTACGCCCCAATCCATCGCCAAAGCTATCGACGAAGGTCTCCGCGCTATCATCCCGATGAAGGACGATAAACCAAAACTCAATCTGAACAAAATCCCGCGCGAAGAATACCAAGATCTAATCGACGACCTAACCGCCAAAATGGACCTCGCCGCCGCCAACCTCGAATTCGAGAAAGCCGCAGATCTGCGTGATACGATTGCCGAAATCCGCGATAAACTCTCTAAATAAAATCACTCCAATCCAACCCAACTCAACAACCACGATAGTTGTATAACTTACAACAGTTGACAAAGAGAGAGAGAGAGAGTACTTTGGTGTTGCAAGAGCAACATTAATGCGAGAGGAGTGTGAGGATGGAAGTAGCGGAATTAGATCTTATCAAAAAACAAGAACGAAGAAATCAACAACTCGCGACGGTGAAATATAATCTCGGTTTCATTGCTGCACTTGATCAGAGTGGTGGCAGTACACCAGGTGCACTAAAAAGGTATGGTATTTCCGAGTCGGAGTATACAAATCAAGACCAGATGTTCGACCATATTCATGAAATGCGCGAGCGCATCGTGACTGATCCTGCATTTACAGACGAACGCGTTTTGGGCACGATTTTGTTCAGACAGACCGCTGATCGACAATTTGATGGCGAGGACCCTGTTAAGTACCTATGGGATAAGGGCATTGTATCATTCTTGAAAATCGACAATGGTTTAGAAGAAGAGACTAACGGTGTGCAATTAATGAAGTCAATTCCAGACTTAAATCAAACACTTGCATGGGCTGAAGACCGAGGATTTTTCGGTACCAAAGAACGCTCAGTAATTAAAGCCAACAATCCAGACGGCATTGCCGCGGTGCTAGATCAGCAATTCGAGTTGGCTCGTCAAGTATTGGTTGCCGGCTTAGTGCCGATTCTCGAGCCAGAAGTAGACATCAATGCTCCCGACAAGGCTGACATTGAAATTGCGCTAAAACAAGGTTTACTGGAGCGGTTAGAAAAAATTGATCCAGCTACACCAGTGATGCTAAAACTAACTCCGCCCAACAAAGACAATTTGTACCGCGAGCTGACCGAACACCCATCGGTACTGCGTGTCGCAGCGCTATCTGGCGGCTATAGCCACGAAGAATCAGTTCGACAATTAGCTCTCAATATGGGACTTATCGCCAGTTTCAGCCGTGCGTTGACCGAAGGCCTGAATGTAAATCAAACTAACGACGAGTTCCACAAAGCGTTAGATGAGTCGATTGAGTCGATTTACCAAGCGTCGATAACGTAAGGTAAGTCAGAAACAGAAACCAAACTACAACCCGCGCAAGTGCCGAAACGCTTGCGCGGGTATTTTGGTTTTCTGGTTTATTATAGATAGCAATGAATGCCAGTGCAGCCGCCGCCGTTGCCATACAAACCGACGAACGTCGAGATGATGGATAGCAGGATTGCCAA
The DNA here is from genome assembly GCA_009786195.1 of Candidatus Saccharimonadota bacterium. Classification (GTDB taxonomy): domain Bacteria; phylum Patescibacteriota; class Saccharimonadia; order Saccharimonadales; family Saccharimonadaceae; genus WQXA01. The sequence goes on along the minus strand of WQTP01000035.1, from coordinate 6,859 downwards.
GCCGGCCACTGCGAAAATCGCGTAGAACACAAACGGCATGATTTTAATTTTAGTCGTGCCACAGCAAATTTCCTTGATCAAGAATTTCAGACCGATTGCCGCTGCCGCGATGCCGAGTTTCGGCAAGAACATGTCAACCCACACGGACTGTTGCGAAATACCGTCTGCACCAATCGCGAACAATGCATACAACGCAGTAGCGAGTGCCGCCGCGAGATACATAATCGCTCCAAAGAACAGAACTTTTTTGGCGATACCACAAACTTTGCCGAAAATTTCTTTATCTGTTATTTTCTTGTCCATAAAGAACGCTATGAACCCGAGCGTCAGCGCCACCGTGCCAATTGACAGCGCGTCATGCGCGAAACGACCACCTAATATGCCACCATAATTCAGCGTCCAAATTGCATATACCACAGCGTACGCGCTCATCAGAGCGGCGCATACCCACGCAGCTACGCTAATACCCGCAACTAACTCTTGCGGCATCTTCTTACACTTTACGGATTTCTCCTCCATAATCCTCCTTTTATTACCTTACGAAAGAATTATATGTAAAATGGCGCGTGAATGCTAGACTTGTTTTTCAAAGTATATGTGGTATAACTAATGTTTTCTTTTCTTTCATTTCGTAGTAGAATGTTTGCGTATGAGTGCGAGAAATCCTGTTAAAGTTGACCAAACCACTGTTAAACATCTGGCGATGTTGTCAGACATTCACTTGAGTGATCAAAAACTCGCCAAATTGACTGCTGATTTGGAAGGTATTATCAAGCACATCGAGCAGCTCAGCGAACTGGATACTACCGGTGTTGAACCAACGTTCCAGGTGACCGAATTGAAAAATGTTTGGCGCGAAGATGTGGTCGAAGAACAACTCCCGCGCGAAGAATTATTAACATTAGCGCCGAATCGAACCGAAACGGCCGTGAAAGTACCAAAGGTATTATAAATGAGCGATCACATAATTATTTATTCGCACGGATTCGGTGTTAGAAAAGACGGACTCGGGCTGTTTACGGATATCGCGGCGACTTTCCCGGACGCTGAACACATCATGTTTGATTATAATGAAGTGGATAAGGCGAAGAACGCGTTGATTGTGACACCGTTCGATCGACAGGTTGCGATGCTGAACGAAGTTTTCGACAAAACTCGGCGCGATAATCCATCCGCGATCATTGATTTAATTTGTCATTCCCAGGGTGGGGTTGCGAGTAGTCTCGCGAAACTCCGCGCGCGCAAGACGATTCTGTTGGCGCCGCCGATAAATATGGGTGATGCGACCAACAAACTTCGTAAATATTTCGAAAAATACCCCGGTACCATCATTGAGGATGATGGTACGGCGATCGTACCGCGCCGCGATGGCAGTTTCACGATTATTCGTTCCGATTATTGGCAAAATTATGATGAATTACCGGAAATCCCGACGCTACTTGGTGAACTAAATACCCTGACTGATCTGACGATTATTGGTGCTACGAACGACGAAGTTTTGGGCGAGAACAATTATTCCGTCCTTGACGATTCGATCAAAATCATCGAAATTGAATCCGATCATAATTTCAAAAATGAGGCCAGAGCGAAAGTGATTGATGTCATAAAAGAGGTGATAAAATGAGCGAAATTTCAAAAATCGTTGACCGAATAAAATCCGGCGCCACAACCGCACGCGCCGAAATCGAAGCGGCGATCAAACGCGCCGAAACGGATGACACTAACGCGATTTTGGAAATTATCCATGATAGAGCGCTGCAGCGGGCCGACGCAGTTGATTCTGGGAAAATCACGGGGCGGTTGGCCGGCGTACCGTTTTTGGCTAAGGATAATTTTCTAACTCTCGATAGTAAAACCACCGCGGCGGCGAAAATTTTGGAAAATTTCAAAGCGCCGCTCCAAGCCACCGCGATTGAAAGATTAGAATCCGAAGGTGCGATTTGCATCGGCAAAACCAACCTCGACGCATTCGCGCACGGCGGTTCAACCGAAAATTCAGCATTCGGCGTAACCAAAAACGCCATCGACGGCGAACGAGTAGCCGGCGGTTCGTCCGGCGGTTCAGCGGTCGCGGTCGCACGCGGCATCGTTCCTTTTGCATTAGGATCAGATACTGGCGGCTCAATCCGCCAACCCGCGTCGTTCAACGGGGTGGTCGGATACAAACCAACCTATGGCATGATCAGCCGCTACGGTGTTGTCGCCATGGCCAGCTCAACCGACGTCGTTGGCCCAATTGCCGCATCAGTTGCCGACGTTGAACTACTTTGCGAAATTATGGCCGGTCCAGACGGTCGCGATGGTACAGTATTTCCAGATTACTTTGAAACGAACAATAACGGGCAGGGAGCGAAAAAAATCGGCCTAGTTCGCGAATTTATGGACGAAGGCGTAGATGAATCGGTGCGCGAACGCGTGAATGACTTTGTAAAAAAATTACGCGACGACGGACACACGGTCACCGAAGTTGATTTACCGATGGCGAAATACGCTTTACCGATTTACTATATTGTAACACCGGCGGAAATTAGTTCGAATTTGGCACGCTATGATGGTATTCGCTATGGTCTAAGAGATAGTAAAGCAAAAACCTTGGCGGAAGTTTATGGTATGAGCCGCAACCAAGGTTTCGTCGACGAAAACAAACGTCGCATCATGATTGGATCATATGTGCTGTCGGCTGGGTTCTTCGATGCTTATTATTTACAAGCTGAGAAGGCTAGAACGCTGTTAATCAACGAGTTTAACGATTTATTCAGAAAGTATGATTTTCTAGTAACGCCGGTTGCGCCAACGCCGGCGTTTAAAATTGGCGAAAATATTGACGACCCGCTAAAAATGTATATGGCGGATGTTATGACTGTGCCAGCATCGATGGCGGGTTTGCCGGCGTTGTCGTTACCAGCCGGGACAGATGAAAACGGTTTACCGATCGGTGTGCAAATCATCGGACAAATGAAAGACGACGCACAGTTGCTATCCTTTGCCAAAAAATATGAGGAGCAAAAATGAACGCACCATTGATAATTATAACTATTATTAGTGTTGTGGTGATCGGTGCTGTGTTGATAGCGGTTATGATAATGACCAGGGGGCAGAGCAATGTGCTGATCAAGGAAGGATATCGGACCGAATGGCTGAAAATCGAGAATGGTCTCGATAAAAATAACCCAGCAACATATCAATTTGCGATTTTAGCGGCGGATAAGTTGTTGGATCAGGCACTATGCGAGTTGGGCGTGTCTGGTGATGATATGGGTGATCGATTGAAAGCGTCCAAAGGTCGACTTGCTAGCCTAAGTGGGGTGTGCACAGCGCATAAATTACGAAACCAAATCGCCTATAAAGCCGATACCAGCATCAGTTTACTCAATGCGCGGCGAGTACTGGCGACATACAAGAAAGCTCTGAAGGAGTTGGAGGCGATATGAACACGATTTTGGACAATAACCAAAAAACCCTTATGACTTACACGCGAGAATCAGTGAAAAGTTATGTAAAAAATAATAAAAATAGATTACCACAAGAGGTAGAATGGGTCAAGCGTAGTTTTATGAACCTCCCAAAGAACGCAAAAATGTTTGAAATTGGTTCGGGAGACGGTTGTTTTGCGAAGATGATTAATTCGCTTGGTTACAACATTCAAGTCTCAGACGCTCCAGATGCATTTATTGAGCATTTGTCAGACATAGGACTTGATCCAATTAAATTTAACTGGATGACAGATGAATTCCCGAAAACTTACGATTATATTTTGGCGCATGCAGTTTTAGTTCACTTTTCGCACGACGAAGTGAAATTATTGCTCAAAAAAACTTTTGATGCACTTCGTGGGGGTGGACGATTCGTGTTTTCCGTTAAAAAAGGCGAAGGAGAGGGTTGGGTGGATAACTACTTAGGCGTAGAGCGATATTTTAGCTATTGGTCTGCTGATGACATAGAACAGGCAACTCGCGAAGCCGGTTTTTCCGAAGTTGAGCTTGATTACATAGAAGGAAATCATGGCAATAACTTTTTCATGGTAATAGCCAAGAAAACAGAGGGGGCGATATGACGGACGATCAAATATTCAGCAAAAACTTACTAGACGTCCTTAATGACACCAAATTCATGACCCTCGCAACAGTTTGTGCTGATGGTTCACCGCGTGCTACACCATTGGGGTGGTTTGCGTTTGACGCAGGGGAGAGGCGCTTAGTGTTTGATAACCGCCTCGGCACAGTTCACGCGGAAAACTTAGCACGTGATTCGCGTTGTTTCATCACAATTGTGAACTATGATCAGGATCATTCGCGGTCGGTGAATATCAAAACCGTGGCGCACAAATTGGTTGGTTCAGAATATGACGCGGCTAAAAAACTAATTCTCGATCGAGGACTGAATGTTTCAGACGATATTTTTGCTGCGCCGATCGGTGAAGTCGATATGGAGAAAACGCAAGTCGGATTTTCCTATAGAAAGGGCAACCCGAGGTTTTATTGTTACATGATTTATGAGGGGGCGGAAAATGACAGAATACTTTATTAGACACGGAAGGACAAGATGGAATAAGGAAAACAAGATTATGGGCAGTGTTGACATTGAGCTTGACGATGTTGGTGAAGAGCAAGCGGCTGAACTGCGCGACAAGTTGAAAGAAATGAAATTTGCTGCGATTATCACCTCGCCGCTGAAACGCGCTAGGCAAACTACGGAAATTATAGCAGAGTATCACCCGTCAACACCAATAGTTATTGCTGACGAGTTGAGAGAGAGAGAGACTTCGGAAGTTACGAAGGCGCAATTAACGACGGAAATTACTTTGGCCTGTGGGATGTGGCGACGCCGGAAGTTGCCGGAACCGAAACTATCTACGAACTGGAGGCACGAATATTTCCATTCCTTGACCGGATTCGTGAACAATATCGGGGCGAAGATATTTTGTTGGTTGCGCATGGTGGAATTGGCACAACAATTTGGAGTTACTACGCTGGACGACCAACCAGTGGGAATTATTTGGAGTATGTCGTGAATAACGGAGAACTAAAGGTGTTTAATATAGAGCAAGAGGGGGGTGAAGAATGAGCTTAGGTTCCGCCGGCGAAAATGGTTCGTTGATTGATGAAAATTTGTTGGAGAAGTATTTGGTGAATGGGTATTTGCCGACGATTGGGATTGAATGTCACGTCCAATTGGCGACTAAGACGAAGTTGTTTAGCGCGGTGGATAACGATGCGCGTGACGCTGAGCCGAACAGTAAAGTCAGCGCGATTGATTATGCGTTGCCAGGCATGCTGCCGTATCTCAATCACGAAGCGGTGCGATTGGCGGCGCGGGCGGGCGCGGCGCTGGACGCCGAGATCGCGCACGAGTCGCGTTTCGATCGCAAGCATTATTTCTATCCCGATTTGCCGAAAGGTTACCAGATTTCGCAAATGTATCAACCAATTATCATCGGCGGGCACGTCGATTTACCGAGCGGCGAACGGGTCCGTATTCATCATGCGCATTTGGAGGAAGACGCTGGTAAACTGACGCATTATGGTGACCACAGTCTGGTCGACCTCAACCGTGCGGGCACACCGCTAATTGAAATCGTCGCCGAACCGGACATTCACAGTGCGGCCGAGGCGCGCGAATATGCCGAAGAACTGCACGGTTTGATGACTTTCGCGGGCGTGACTTTCGGCGATTTGTATTACGGCAACATGCGTTTTGACGTCAACATTTCCGTGGCGAAACCGGGCGAAAAATTAGGGTTAAGGACAGAAATCAAAAACCTAAATTCATTCCGCAGCGTCGAAAAAGCCACCGAATACGAAATCCAACGTCAAATTGCGATTTTAGAAAAAGGCGAAAAGGTCGTCCAGGAAACGCGCGGTTGGTTGGACGACGCGCAAAAAACCGTGTCGCAACGCTCCAAAGAAAACGCGCAAGATTATCGTTACATGCCGGACGCTGACATTCCGCCGATTGTTTTGACCGACGACGATATCGCCAAAATGCAAAAAGACATGCCAACCCTGCCGCCGGAATATCGCACTAAATTCGCTGCGCTAAACGTCGACGAATCGGTGGTGCGGACGATTTTGCGCGATCAAAATATCGCGAAACTTTTGGCTGAAATTCTGGACGCAGCGGGCGGCGAAACGGCGAAAAGGATCGCTAATTTATTCGCCAGCACCTTGCCGGCCGAAGATGAAAACGAGGGTGCGCGCGACGATGCGCAGAATTTGCCGACGGCGAAAAACTTGATCAAATTAGCCGAAATGTTTGTGATTAAGGAAATTTCCTCAACATCCGAAAAAGAAATTTTCGTTGAAATGTTGAAACACGACGCCGATCCGCATCAAATCGCCGAAAGTAAAAACTTACTCCAGGTTTCTGACGAATCCGCCATCTCCGCAATCGTCGACGAAGTTCTGTCCGACCCAACCTGCGCCAAAGCGGTCGAGGATTTTAAAAACGGCGAAGAAAAAGTTATCGGTTTCCTCGTCGGCCAAGTCATGAAGGCCAGCAAGGGTCAGGCCAACCCGGGCCTAGCGCAAAAACTAATTCGTGAGAAATTACGATGAAAATCGACCACACTTCTGAACAGGAATTGAAACAGCGCCTCGACGATGCGAAATCGAAAATCGACATGGGGCGCGAATATTATCATTACAAAAATCCCGACCAACATTACCGCATCGTGGCGGTCGGTTTGATAGAAGAAACCGAAACTCCGGCGGTAATTTACCAGGCCGAATATGGCGACAATATCGTTTGGGTGCGTTCGGTTGAAGACTTTTTGTCAAAGGTTAAGCAAAATGATAAAATGATTAATAAATTTGGACATGTAAAGGAGGAGTAATGACCAAATATCGTAAACCAACCAAAG
>WQTP01000034.1 GCA_009786195.1 Candidatus Saccharimonadota bacterium | reverse complement strand
TCCCGCGGGTGAAGCTACTAGCCTTGATGGGAAAGTCGATTATCTTTTATATTCTCCGGAATTTGATTTAGTGGAATCGGAAATCATTAAGACCGATTTGGCTGATCATGATTTATTAATAGCGGAGTTCAAAGAATGATCGTCGAACCATTGCCTGGCTATAAAGACGTTAAACCTTTCGTTTATGCTGGGTTTTTTCCAGTTAGTAATGAGGATTATCAGAATTTGAAAGAAGCGGTCGAGAAATTAAGTTTGTCCGATTCGGCGTTACAGTTTGCGCCGGAGAATTCGCCGGTTTTGGGGTTTGGGGTGAGGATTGGATTCCTTGGATTATTACACATGGACATTATTCGCGAACGGTTAGAGCGTGAATATGACCTCGACCTCGTTGTCACGAATCCATCGACTGATTATCACGTTACGCTCATGAACGGGGAAGAATTGGATATCAAATCGGCCAGTGATTTACCCGATGCGTCCAAAGTTAAAGAAATCGCCGAACCGTGGATCAAGGGCGAAATCATCGTGCCGAACGAATATATCGGGCCGGTTTTGCAATTGATCGTTAGTAAACGTGGACTGCACAGTAATATTAGTTACATCGAAAATCGCGCGGTCATCGCGTTCGAAGCGCCGATGGCGAATTTACTGACTGATTTTTATGACCAGCTAAAATCCATCACGTCGGGTTATGGTTCGTTCAATTACGAACTAGCTGATTATCGTATTGAAGATTTAGTGCGTGTTGATTTTTATGTGGCGGGCGAAATGGTTGACGCGCTATCCGTCATGGCGCACCGATCCGAAGCGCAAAGTTTGGGTCGCGAAATTACCAAGAAACTAAAAGAAGTTATCCCACGACAAAATTTTGAAGTTGCACTTCAGGCCGCCATCGGTGGAAAATTCATCGCTCGCGAAAACTTATCCGCGTATCGAAAAGACGTCACAATCGGATTATACGGTGGTGATGTCACGCGAAAGAAAAAAGTTCTCGCTAAACAAGCGAAGGGTAAAAAACGCATGAAACGATTCGGGAAAGTTGATATACCATCCGAAGCGTTCACGGTGATGCTAAAACGCGATTAACCACTTGTAATTTATGCGGTGGATGGTATTATGGTAATGTCAAGGTCCAAAAAAGAAGGGGGTTAGTGATGGATGAAGAAAAACAGCCGCAGGGCGACGAATTAAATGAAATTCCAAAAATACCAGAAATAGACGAAACCTCCGAAGAAAGTGACGCATCGTCGAACGACCAAAAACCACTTTCGGTTAAATCATCACAAAGTTCAAAATCCAAAACCATCGCGTTAGTTGCTACAATTGTTGTAATTATTACAGCACTCTGCATATTGGCTTTTTCGTTCTTCACTAAGAGTTGGTGGTTCGAAGATAAAACAGAAACACCAACGACCAAGTTCGACAAAACGCCAATTTTCACACTCGAAAATTATCCACGCGTCGATGCGTCAACCGCCACGCAACCGCTGGCGCTGGCTTTTATGAAAAATTTTACTGACAAAAAAGATATCGATGAAACGTCGCTGAACTTTACCAAAACTGACGAAGCTTATACTAAATTAATCAAAGGTGAAGTTGATTTGATCCTAGTAACCAGTCCCAGCGATGATGAACTAAAGCGCGCCAAAGATGCTGGCATGGAACTAGAAGTCATCCCAGTTGTTAATGAGGGTTTCGTCTTTTTCGTCAGTCAAAATAACCCAGTTAGCAACCTAAGTGTTGAACAAGTCCAGGATATTTATCAAGGTAAAATCACTAATTGGAAAGAGGTCGGCGGTCAGGACGATGAGATTCAAGCTTTCCAACGACCAGTCAATTCCGGTAGTCAAACCGGTATGTTGGATTTGGTGATGAAGGATAAAAAATTAATGGAACCGCCAACCGACAAAATCGTCGGTACTATGTCGGCAATTATCAATATCGTGTCGGGTTATGACGGCACTACTACGGCGATTGGTTATTCGTACTATTATTACGCGACAACGATGTACCAGGATATCGACGCTAGTATCGCGAGCAACATCAAACTGCTCAAAATTAACGATATCGCGCCGGATGTTGAATCAATCAAATCTGGTGCTTATCCGTTTAGGACAGCCTATTACATCGTCATTAACAAAGCGGCGACCAAAGATAGTCCAACTCGCAAACTGGCCGAAGCTATGCTGAGTGACCGCGGTCAGGCGGTAGCGCTGGAGGCCCAATATGTCCCTATTCACTAAAGTTAAAAGTTGGGTTGCCAAAATCAAATCCTGGCCGACCAAGAAAAAATTAATTATCAGTCTCGCGACCTTCGCGGTGGTTGCCATCGGCGTCACCGCCGGCCTGATCGTTTGGCAAAATGGTCGTAACAATCAACCAGAGATCGTGCGCTATAAACCCGACCAAATCGTCGGCAAAAAATATCCGGACGAAAGTCACCTCCTGGTCAAGAGTTTGGATGAGGTTTATCACACGAATTCGCTAGAGTGGATATATAATGAAAAGAAAATCTCTGGACTGAAAAATAAAACTATCGAAGACAAAATCAACAAAGAAATAGCCAAAACTCTGCAAGAAGTAAAGGATTCGCCAATGGCGAAGGGTGCGAACAAGAAGGGTACTGCCGAGTGCAATGTCACCGCTAATTTCGGCAACATTCTGTCAGTCAAGTGCTATAGGTCTGATGATTATTATAAGGGCGACGAGTATGTGAGCACTTTTGAAATCGGGCGCTACTTGAATTATCGTTTAGCGACGGGTGAACCGCTGAAATTCACCGACATCTTTACCGCTGGGGCGAATTACAGTCAGATTATTGTCGAAGCATATGGTTACACGAGCGCTGAGAAGAATAAGCAATGTACAGATTATAACACTAATTGCCAAGAGGGTTGGGGGGATCATGTGCCAAAATATTCAGTCGACTATGAAGAACAGTTGGTCAAATTGATCAGAGGTTTTAACGCTCCGGGCGACACTCAATTTTACCTATCACCAAGCGGTGTTACTTTCACGGTTTCTGGCGAACAGTTGCACTTTAATTTTACCTGGAACTATAGTCAAGTGGCAATTTACAAACGCTTCGTGGGCGATGATGGGATTTACGACAACAACAACAAACTTTACGCATTCGTTTTTGTAGACTACGCAGAAGCATATATTTTCGGGAAAACTACCGATAATTTATTTACCGACTGCACAATTTTGAGTTATGGCTCGAGGGACGACGCCATTAAAAAACTCAAGGAATCAATGGATGACAAAGTTCGCGAGTTGTCTAGTTTGAGCGGCGACCAGATGGCGATACTTGTTTGCGTTGGCTTTAGCGAGAACGATAGCGATATTAGTGTTGGTTTTACTATCCATAAAATGACAAAAGCTTATTATGATAAAACAGCGCATAGTCGAGTGGTTGAATATTGTCATCGACCGAAGTCTGATTTTGGCCCATGCGCGGACCCGTACAGTCGGGACGATTGGAACGATAGTCTCTCGGAATATGTCAACAAAAACATTACGACAACCAGGATCACAGAATACTACTATCTCAAGGATAATAAATGGATCAAGGAAACCGAGAATGAGCATAACGCTCGGTTGCAACAAGAGGCCAAAAACCAAGTACAAAAAGACAAGGATGAAAATTGCAAAAAGAATTTCCCCGGATCGGTTCGTTACGACGCGGCCATTGATGTTTGTCTGATGCCAGATGGTTCGCAGTGGATCGACATGGTTTGGTACAACGGCGAGTGCAACGCGCAACATTCCGGCACGCACTATGCTCGGGAGACCAACGAGTGCGTAGCCGACGTGGCTGACGCGGGCGGGAATTTCGCGACGTATCCTTTTCCGTGATTTAGGCGCGACTAAAATTATATAGTTTTTGGATAACTTCGGCGTAAACTTCATCTCGCGATTGTTCACCGTTAACTTCGATTAATAGTCCCATTTGACGATAAACTTCAATAACGGGTAGGGTTTTATCACGAAACCATTTTAGGCGCGTTTCTACTTTTTCTTTATTAATATCATCTTCGCGTCCGCCGTTTCGAGTATCACGTGCGATTTCGTAGCGTCGCAAAACTTCTTCTTCGGAAATATTTAGTAAAATTACAATTTTAGTTTCGTGTCCAGCGTCACTCAAAGTTTTCATAACGGGTTGTTCTTCACCGATCCAGCGACCTATAGTGCTGAGCACTAATGGTTTGTTACTAAATTCAGGTTTAACCAAATGAGGTAGAACAATATTGAAAAAAGACTCTTGGGATGTTAGTACACCGGTTTTTTGATCAGTTTCGCCAGATGCGCGCAAAATATCGCCAGAACTAATAAATTTACCATCCAAATCGTTTGCGAGTCGTTTTCCGACCGTATCTTTCCCGGAAAACTGAATTCCAAAAATATTTATCGATCCTGTTCCGAGCCACTGTTTGATTGTAGTAATTTGTGCAAAATGTTCCACATATCTATCTTAACATATTTGCGTAATTTATGGGGGGGGGTAGTTTTTAGCACTCTGGTTGCGTGAGTGCTATTTTTATGATACAATTTGGTCATTATGACCGAGAGACAAGCGAAGATTTTGGCGGCGATTATCGAACAGTATGCCGAGCTGGCCACACCGGTTGGTTCGGTATTGTTAGCTAAATTGTTCGATGCCAGTTCAGCCACGATTCGGGCTGAGATGGTCAAGTTAGAGGAAATGGGTTATATTACCCAACCCCACACTAGTGCTGGCCGGATTCCGACCGATAAAGGTTATCGGACTTATGTTAATAGTTTGACGCTGGGTCACACTGAAGATCGCTCTAACCGTGTTATCGAAGCACGGATCACCAGCAACGTCGCTCGCACTGACCAAGCGATCCGCCAAGCTGTTGATAGTTTGGTTGAACTGACCCACAATTTGGGTTTAGCCACCATCGGCGACCAACTGTATCTGTCGGGGATCGGCAATTTGTTCAGTCAACCAGAATTTATTAGTGGCGAAAATGTTCGTAACGTAGCACGATTACTAGATAATTTGGAACCGTGGTTGCGCGAAACCGCCCCCAACCAACCCTTGAATGTTTTTATTGGTAGCGAAAATCCAATCGGTCGCGATACTGGTGTATCGCTGATTATTAGTCGTTTCCGCTCACCACTGTCCGACAATAGCTATATCGGGACTTTAGGTCCCACTCGTCAAAGTTACAGTCGAGTTATGAGCTTGGTCGGTGAAACTGGTAAGATGTTAGAGAGGATACTTTAGATGACTAAAAAAGTAATCAGTAAAGAAGAAAATGAATTATTAATCAAAATCGCTGAATTGACTGCAGATTTACAACGTACACGAGCGGATTTTGAAAACTATCGCAAGCGTGTGGACGAAGAAAAAGAGACCATGCGTAAGTATGGTGAAACTACAATGGCGGCCAAACTTTTACCGATAATTGATGATATTGAGCGCGCGGTAGCACATCTACCAGTGGAATTGACTGATAACGCTTGGGCTAAAGGTGTGACTACTCTAGCAAAAAATCTCGATAAGACACTTGAGGTACTTGGTATAACAAGGATTATTGCAATGCAAGGTACTCCCTTTGACCCTGATTTACATCACGCGGTGCAATTCGACAAAGCGGACGGTGAACACGAAGTAGTTGCTCAAGAATTGCAACCTGGCTATCTGTTAAATGGCATAGTTCTGCGACCAGCCATGGTACAGGTCGGACGACGATGAGTGCACACGTGATCAGAATTTGGAATTAGAATAGCACGAAGTGCAAAAATTCTACATTCTAATTTTATATTATGCTAAAATAGAACTATGAAATACGGCTTTGTTTTCGTAGCGATTTTAGCAGTCTGGATCGGTGTATTAATTTTAGCCTCAGTTACAGTGTTGGATGGTACTTTTCTCGGTTGTGTGGCGATGTTTATGACGCTCGCGCTGTTTATCATTGGTTTTGGGAGACGATCATGAACAAAAACGACGAAAGTCGTAGCGAAATGGCTGTAAAACTGGGACTTCGTTTGCTCAGGGTGCATTTTTCACGGGGTGATCAGAACCAGGTTAAGCGTGAAATTTTCGCAGGCTTTAAAGAAATGGGCGGTCCGTACGTCAAGTTTTTGCAAGTTTTGGCAGCCCAGCCGGATTTTTTGCGCGGCTGGGCCACACCCTCCGAAACGCAAGTTTTCGAGGATGTCGCGCTGGAACCGATTGACATTATTCGCGTGTTAGAATATCTTGATCGTAATTATCGGGCTCATTTCGCGGCTGTTGATCGCGAACCGATGGCGGCGGGTAGTTTTGGTCAGGTTTATCGAGCCCAACTGACGAATGGTCAAGTGGTGATTATTAAAGTATTACGCCCGAGCGTTTCGCGCTATCTGAAAACCGATATGAAGAATTTGGGGCGGATGGTGCGATTGCTGGCACTAGTGAATCGGGGTGGATCAGTTGATTTGCGCGAGGGTTTTTCTGAATTCAAACGAATCACTGAGTTGGAGACCGATTATCGGTTGGAGTTAAAAAACGCTCTTTGGTTCGCGGAATATTTTCGCGGACACGAACAAATTATCATACCAAAAACTTATGCTGAATTATCTACCGATCGGGTTCTAGTTCAGGATTTTGTTGGTGGTGTGTCGCTGGCTGAAGCAATGATCGCACAGCAAAATGGCGCTAATATTGCTGACTGGGTGATGCAAGCAACTGGTTCTGATATTTGGGCGCAATTGCAAACACTGGGCAACACGTTGCTTATTTCGAGCATCGATGGTGATTACATTTTTGGCGATCCACATCCGGGCAATATTAAATTATTGCCGGACAATAAAATCGGCTTCATTGACTTTGGTATTGCAGCCAGCGCGCCGACTTCGCGACACGCTTTTGTTGATTTGATTCGTGAATATTATAATTTATACATGGGACAGTTCCGGCCGGCTGAATTCATGGTAGCGGCGTTGGCGTTCTTTGATAATATTTTAACTCAAGCAATTTCAGTGGCGACAGATAACTTGTTGCGCAAAAACATCTTTGATTTTATTGGTGAAGCAGCGGGGCGGGTGTTCGAGACGCACAAACACGACGAATTAACTAAAGGATATCTAGATAATCTGCAAATGACGCGGCTGATAACGCAAGTTATCAACAAAGGTAATCGCTTTAACGTTAAATTGGATATGAGTAATCTGGCCATGTTGCGCGCGTCGCAGATGTACATGTCAATGGTCAATTTAATCGTCAAACGGTCAGATTTGCCGATGTCAGTGGCCAACCAAATTATTCGAAATTCTTTTAAAACGATGGTTGATTATGCTGATGCGGGTGGTGTTGCGCAGTCGAGCACTAGAGCGGAAAGTCTTAGCGATGAAAGGGCGCTCCAGATGTTTGGCGATTGGGCGGCCGGGATTGCTGATCGTGATCCGCAACTTTATCGTCAAATTCGTGAAGGAGCGGTTTTCTAATGAAAGGAGAAATATGCCGAGTTTGAAAGAAATTTTACTCCAGGTTCGTTATCCTTATACGGCTGGTGTGATAGCGATCATTTGGATTGGGCTGGCAGCGTTAGCGACGATTCGCACTGATGGATTAATGTTAGAGGTTTTGATTAGCGTTGGTTCAGTCTTTAGTATCATTGTGGCGGCAATCGGTTTTAACTCACCCAAGCGCTAGTATGATAATGTTCACAAACATTACGCCTTTACGATTTAGCAAAACTAACATATACTATATATAGCGTTAAGTTAATAAGAAGGGACAACAGGTATGGCATTGGGCGGTTGTGGCGGTTGCGACGGCGACGAATAATTCGCAGCAACGATAGTTAATTTGTTTTACCGCGGTGCGCCGCTTGGTGCTCGTGAATTGATTGTGGTTTTGGTGGCAAAATATCGTCAGAAACAAACCAAAATTACCTAGAGCTTTAAACGAAAACAATTTGTGTTTCTAATTTCACAACCATGCTTTTTGTAAAAGTTAGTCGCAGCTTCACGCTCGGGTCGACAAGTAAATTCCATGCGCTTAATACCGCGCTCATGACACCAATCTAGCATAGCATCCCAAATCATGCTACCGATACCGCGTTTGCCCGCGTTTGCATCAACAAAAATATCTTCTAGATATGCCACACTACCATGATAAATACTAATCACCTCAGACAAAGTTGCCATACCGACAATCCGCCCGGTTTGATCGCGCGCCACAAATTGTTCATGTAATGGTGAACTGATAATTTTTGTTAACGCTGGCATATTAACGGACCGTCCATCATAGTCCTCAGTCAAATTAGGTAAGATGCGGTTGATATCATCCACATCAGAATCACTTAGTTTTTTAAGTCGTTCAATCCTGATTTCGATATCAGACATTTCTATCCCTTTCGTTAATTTGTACAGCGACAATTGCGATACAACCATAAACATCATCCACAGTTGATCCACGCGATAGATCAGATACAGGTTTATTAAAACCCAGTAGCACTGGACCATAAGCATGCGCTCCGGCGAATTGCTCGAGACCCTTGTACAGAATATTCGCGGTATTCAGATCAGGTAGAATCAACACATTAGCATGACCAGCTACGGGCGAATCGGGTGCTTTTTTCTCACCAATCCGCGGATTAATCGCAGCATCCAGTTGTAATTCACCATCAATTAAAATATCAGATCTGGATTTTCGCACTAATGTTAAAGTTTCGCGTAACTTATCGATACTCGGATCAGCTCCACCACTACCAAGTGTCGAAAATGATGTTAACGCAAGTTTTGGAATTTCATTTAAAATATTTTTAGCTACATCATGAGTTAAAATCGCAATGTCAGCCAGTTGTTCGGCGGTTGGATTTTTACTAACTCCACCATCAGCCAGAATCAACGGTGCACGATCAGAAAAATCCATAACAAACAAACTACCAAAAGTTTTACCCCCCTCTGGCATACCAACACCGTCGCGTACAGCTAAAATCACATCACGCGTTGTGTGATCAATACCCGCGACCATACCATCAACCTCGCCGTTCTTTAACATATCGACAGCTCGGGTCAGCGCATTATCACCATCGAGCAAAATCATCTCGCATAGATTTTCTTTTCGCGCTCGCTCCGCCGCTTCGGCAATAAACGAATTATCACCTTCGGGCAAAACAATACGCGCCCCGCGGTGAACTTTTTTGGATAATTGATCAATAAAACTCATGACTACTATTGTATCATGACAAAATTAAAAATCGAAAAAATGGACTAACTTTTAGCGTCAAGTTTGTTGTACACGTTCTGAACGATAGCGTAACCAATACATGACAGATTCAAAAATATTAAGAAATAAAGTACATCAGGATAGTGGTTTTTGGTGACCTTGGCAGCACCCTGCGAATATTTCCATAACCAGTAAATACAACCAACAACCGGCACCAACCACCACCATGCTGTCGGGATGTCGGCACCACTTTTGTTCAGTTCACCCTTTGTTTTAACTAACCAGTACCACGCATAAATGCCAAATGTAACTATTGGTAACAACAGTACCACAATTGGGTCGCGTTGTTTAATTTTACTTGCCATAAAACCTCCTTCTTAACATTAACAGTATACATATGAAAGACAGAAAGTGTCAATAGCTGTAGTAAATATTACAACAATTAGCACTCTTGACATGTGAGTGCTAGTTTTGCTACAATAGAGTTAATTGGCAGTCAGAACCCGTGATTGCCAAACGTAAGCTTAATAATGGAATATGAAATACGGATTTCTAAATTCTAATAACAAGGAGTTAAAAATGGGAACAATTATCGGTATCGACCTCGGTACAACCAACAGCGCTATGGCGTATTTGCTGGCTGGAAAACCAGAAATTATCACTAACAAAGAAGGTAGTCGTACCACACCGTCGGTTGTTGGTATCAAAAAAGGTGAGCGTTTGGTTGGGCAGATTGCTCAACGCCAACGCGTTGTTAATGCTGAAAATACGACTTATGGGATCAAACGTCTGATTGGTCGAAAATTTAGCGACAAAGAAGTTCAAGAGGATCTGAAAATTATGCCGTACAAAATTGTCAACAAAAACGGCAATGCGGCAATCGAGATGGACGGTAAAGTTTATACCCCTGAAGAAGTTAGCGCGATGATTTTGTCGAAACTGAAAGCCGACGCTGAAGCATTTCTCGGTCAGCCAGTTACTGAGGCGGTTATTACCGTACCGGCTTATTTTGACGATTCTCAGCGTCAGGCAACCAAGGATGCTGGTAAAATCGCCGGTCTCGAGGTTAAACGCATCATCAATGAACCGACAGCGGCTGCTCTGGCTTATGGTTTAGAAAACAAAAAAGAGGAGCAAATCGCTGTCTTTGACCTGGGCGGCGGCACTTTTGACATTAGTATTCTTGAACTCGGTGATGGTGTGTTTGAAGTGAAATCGACTAACGGTGACACACATCTCGGCGGTGAAGATTTTGACAATCAAATCGTCAACCACTTTCTTGATGTATTTAAGAACGATTGTGGCATTAATTTAAAGAACGACAAAGCTGCTATGCAACGTCTCAAAGATGAGGCTGAAAAAGCTAAGAAAGAACTTAGCGCGACGACTGAATACGAAATCAACCTACCGTTTATCACAGCCGACAGCGAAGGACCGAAACATTTTGAGTACAAACTAACGCGCGCCAAGTTAGAAGAACTAGTGTCTGGTCTTCTCGATCGTTTGGCTGAACCGTGTGAAAAAGCCTTGAAAGATGCTAAATTAAAAGCTGACGATATCGATGAGGTGGTTTTGGTCGGCGGTATGACCCGCATGCCAGCTGTGGTTGAACGTGTCAAAAAAATCTTTGGTCGTAATCCAATGCAGGGTGTTAACCCAGATGAAGTTGTGGCGGTTGGCGCCGCAATTCAAGGTGGTGTGCTGGCAGGTGATGTTAAGGATGTGTTGCTGCTCGACGTAACACCATTAACGCTCGGTATCGAAACTATGGGTGGTGTGCGTACTCCGTTAATCGAACGAAATACCACGATTCCGACATCCAAATCTGAAACTTTTTCCACAGCGGCCGACAATCAACCTCAGGTGGAAATTCACGTGTTACAGGGCGAGCGCGAATTTGCGGGTGATAACAAATCACTTGGTAAATTCATTCTTGATGGTATCGCACCAGCGCCCAGGGGCATTCCTCAAATCGAAGTTACATTCAATTTGGACGCTAATGGTATTTTGAATGTTTCAGCCAAAGATAAAGGTACTGGAAAAGAACAATCTATCACCATCCAAAACAGTGGTAATTTGAATAAGGAAGACATTGCTAAAGCTCAGGCCGAAGCCGAAGTCCACGCTGACGAAGACAAGAAAAAGCGCGAGCAAATCGATGCGCGAAACAATCTCGAAAATCTGATTTACCAAGCTAAGAAAATGCCCGACGAATTCAAGGACAAAATTTCCGACGAGGATAAAAAAGCTATCGAAGCCAGCGTCAAAGAAGCCGAAGAAAAATTGAAATCGGACGATCAAACGGAGTTAGAGGAAGCATACAAAACACTCAGTGAACGCGTCCAAAGCATCGGTGCAAAAATGTATCAGAATCAAGAGTCAGAAAATGAGAATCAGGAATCGGGAGACGGTGGCGGCAACACCAAAACCACTCGCAAATCCGCCGATGATTCAGAAGAACCCGTCGAAGGTGAAGTGGTCAACGATAAATAACTGTTGACCTGTGTTACAATAGTCTCAAATGGATAGTACTATCTGTCAAAGCGTATCAGCCTACGTTGAGATATCGTGCAGTGGATCAGAAACAACATCTGCGGTAGCTACCCCCATTATTCAAATTGGCATGATGTTAATTGTGATCATTATTTTAGCCACGGTGGGTATTATTATGAAGAAAAATGCCAAAAAAGTAGCGCAAGTTACCGTCAATATGCCCGTACGCAAAGTGGTTGAAAAGTTCGAACAAGATAAATTATTAAATCAAAAACTTTGATATGTGCGTGATTGCTAAGATTTCTACTTATCGGACTTGTTGCGTTTTCGAAATAGCTTGTTTTTGATAGCAACGCGCTTAGTTTTATCTCCCAGAACGCGAATTACTGCTGGCAGAATCGAAATAAAAACAATCAGAAAGATAATCGGCAACAGATACATATCAATTTTTTCAGGATCAATTAACTGACCGAAGGCCTTAAACGAAAAGAAACCAAGTAGAGTAATACCGATTGTCCAAATCACCGCACCAATAATATTAAAAGCAATAAAACGCAGATAGTGCATCTTGCTAATACCAGTTATAATCGGATTAAAAGTTCGAATAATCGGCATAAATTGCGCCAAAATAA
This sequence comes from Candidatus Saccharimonadota bacterium, assembly GCA_009786195.1. GTDB lineage: Bacteria > Patescibacteriota > Saccharimonadia > Saccharimonadales > Saccharimonadaceae > WQXA01. Next base: position 14,636 of record WQTP01000034.1, on the reverse strand, counting down.
CCGCTTTGCCGCCATGTTTTTCGTAGAAACCTTCAGCTGTGAGTAAATACTCTTGTTTAAAAAAACGACTATTTTTCTTTTTAAATAAACGCCGACCAGCTTGCTTGCCGATAAAATATCCAGTCGAATTACCAACAACTGCTGCGAGAAACAGTAGGGCTATCAATAGTACCAGATTAACATGAATAATATCTAAACCAGCCAGCGCACCGACTGTAAATAACATCGAATCACCCGGCAGAAAAAAACCGATCATCAGACCAGTCTCACTAAAGATTATCAGGGGCGCGATCAAATAAACCAACGGTCCAAGATCACCTAAAAACTGACTGAGATTAACACCAGGAATCATGTCAACTATTATATCAAATTAACCGGATTTTGCGAAACCAAGTGTAATATGCTACAATAAAAAGCGAATAAAAGGAGATTTCATGTCAGACAAAGTTACTTTAGTTGTGGATAAACGCGAAGTTACTGGTAAACAGGTTGCTAAGTTGCGTCAGGATGGTTTAGTGCCAGCGGTAATTTACGGTTCGGATAGTGAACCAGCCAATGTGCAGTTGTCCTGGCAAGATGCTCAACGAATTGTTCGTGAAGCTGGTCGTCATACACCGGTAGAGTTGACACTTGATGGTAAAACCAGCACTACCTTAATTAAATCAGTTGATCGCGCACCAGCGCGTCGTGATATTACCCATATCAGTTTTCAGCGAGTGCGCGCTGACGAAGTTGTCACTACTGAAACGCCGTTAGTGTTGATTGGCGAGTCTGAATCTGTGGCAGCTAAAGCCGGCTTGATCATTTTACCGACTTTGGAGAAAATTGAAATTCGTGTCAAAGTTTCCGAATTACCCGACAAAATCGAAATTGATGCTAGTAAACTAGCTGAACCGGGTGATCGACTGTTGATGAGCGATATCGAAATCCCAGCTGGTGTGGAAGTTGTAGATTATGATCCAGAATTAGTTATCGCTAGCGTGTGGGAGCCGGCCGCACTAGAAGCCAAGAACGCTGCTGCTGACAAAGCTGCTGATGAAGCGCGCGAAAAAGAAGCTGAAGCCAGTACTGCCGAATCGACCGAAACGTCCACCACCGAAGACCAAACCGAAGTTGCTGCGGAAGAACCCGCGGCGAAAGAATAGTCCTAACTCCTAACTCTAATCACTTTCACTTCCCTCGACCACTTCAAACCCAGTTTGTCGATTCCACAATTTAGCGTATGTGCCACCCTTGGCGACGAGGTGAGCATGAGTATCGTCCTCAACAATTTGACCATCGCTGAGCACGATGATTCGATCAAGCTCCGCTACGGTCGACAATCGATGAGCAATAACAATTGAAGTTCGATCTTTCATTAACCACTTGAGTGCTTGTTGAATTAATTTTTCACTTTCAGTATCAAGGGCCGAAGTTGCTTCATCAAGCACTAAAATCGGCGCATTTTTCAAAATCGCCCGAGCAATCGCTACGCGCTGACGCTGACCGCCGCTCAATTTAACACCACGCTCGCCAGTTAAAGTGTCAAAACCGTCAGGCAACTTGTCGATAAATTCTAGAGCATTAGCCAACCGAGCTGCTTCACGAATTTCCGCTTCAGTAGCATCGGGTTTGCTATAAGCGATATTTTCAGCGATTGTTCGATGAAATAACAATGGTTCTTGTGGTACGTAAGCAATCGCATGGCGCAATGAATTCTGAGTAATCTTAGCAATATTTTGGTCGTCAATTAAAATTTCACCAGCTTGAATATCGGAAAAGCGCAACAACAATTTAGTTAAAGTAGTTTTACCAGAACCGGAACGTCCCACCAAGCCAATTCGCTGACCGGCTGGGATCTTCAATTGAAAGTTATGAAAAACTCGATCATCAGAATCGACATGGCTAAATGATATATCGCAAAATTCAATCGTACCACGATCAACCGTTAACTTACCAGCGTGTGGTGCATTGTGTACCGCCAGCGGCGTATCCAAAATCTCGGTCATTTCCTGAGCATCACCCAGCGCTCGATTGATATCACGCAAAATGCGGTTAAATTGCCAAAGCTGAGTCCAAATATTCATCATGTAAGTTACCGCTAGAAACAGTGTGCCAATCGGTACGCCAAACCAAGCATTCCCACCGATTAGGAAAATAAAAGTGGTGATGGCCAGCGCTACCAAAATCGCTCCGAAAACGATATCACGCTTGATGATAGAACGCATGAGAGACATGGAAGTTTTGAACAAATCACGATTACGTAAGCCGAACAAATTAACCTCATGTGATTCGCGTGCGAAACTTTTAACGGCCGAAATATTAGTGATAGAATCAGCCAGTTGACCAGTCAGACGACTCGAAGCTGCGGCCTCTTGCTCATTCAAAATGCGGAGTTTTTTAAAACTAAACCAAGCTACGCTAAGAAAAATCATTGATAATCCAGCTAAAGCGAGTGCGAAGAGTGGTAATTGAAATCCCAAAATAGTAAAAGCAAAAATAAATGACGAAATTAGCGGAATAATTTGCCAAATAATAGTGTCACACATACGTTCATAAGCACCGACAAAACGCGTAGTTTGCGATACCAACGAACCACCGAACTTATCGTTATGAAAATTAATCGATTGATGCATCAAATGATCAAAACATTGTTTGCGCAAATTAAACATCGCTCGAGTTTCACCTTTCCAACATAACCAGAGCACTAATCGCCAACAAATTAGTTCACCCGCTACAATTGTGCCAATGTAAAGTAGTAAAAACGGCGCGAAAACCACGAGAACTTGATCAGGACCGGGCGGATTAATAGTTAATCGATTGATAACAGCTGACATGATCCAGGTTGTGGCATAATTGTTCAGAAAAACAGCGAGCGGCATCAGAAACAATAGCGGTAAATTATAACACCATTGCCGCTTCATTTCGCACCAACAATAATGTAGGGTACGACGAACGATAGTTTTCTTGCTCATACTTACTTAAATATTGTACGCTGTTTATGCAAAAATGAAAATGATGGGGAGGGACTGAACTGGCTAAGCTTTTTCGAGCATGATACTTTTCTGTGATAGAATGTATAGTACGATGAAAAGAAATAATTATGCGCTTATTACGGGGGGATCGTCGGGCATTGGTCTAGCGTTCGCGCGCGAATTAGCTGCTAATAACTGGAACTTGATCTTGGTGAGTCGCGATAAAAATTTGAAAAATATAGCAGAGAAATTAGAAATTGAATTTAAAGTTGATGTCGAAGCTTTGCGGGGAGATTTAAGTGTTGAAACTGACTTAGAAAAAATTAAAAAACGACTACGTGATGATGATAAACCGGTAGAAATCTTGGTCAATTCGGCTGGATTTGTGTTACATGATTCGCTAGTTCATGGTAATGTAGAGCGACAACGAATAGCCTTCAAAGTTATGGCCGAAGCAATCCTAATTCTGTCGCAGGCTGCGGTAGCAACAATGAAAAAACGAAAAAACGGTATGATTATTAATATTGCTTCAACTTCGGCCTGGCAGTACAATGGTAATTATTCGGCTCTGAAACGTTGGGTGGTGGTTTACACTAACAGTTTAGCCTTAGAGCTCCGTGGCTCGGGCGTGTCGGCTACTGCGATTTGTCCTGGCGAAACCAAAACAAACTTTCACGCTAATGGTGGTCTCAAGCGGCCAGGTATCCCAAGCTGGCTGTGGTGTCAACCTGAACAAATCGCTCGTACGGGTCTACAAGCAGCCAAAAAGGGTCGTGCTGTTTACGTGCCGACCATGAAGTGGCGTTTGATTGCTTGGGCTTTCCAACATTGTCAATCTCTGGCGCGATTCGTTTCGTATAAGTTAGTTACAGGACGGGTTGAAGAAATGGGACAAAAACATGACTGAGATCAAAAAACACTCAACACGGCGCTACTGTTCGCCGATCCAAGGTATTTTTCGTTCAGCGGCGCAATTGCTATTATTAAAACCAGGAATTTGGGGTGTACTCAGTGTACACGTTCATGGTCGCGAAAACTTGAGAAAATTCCAGGGCAAAGGGGCTTTTATCGTTATCTCTAACCATTCATCACATTTTGATGCCCCGCTAGTAGTTGGCGCTTTGCCGCAACGTCTAAGTAGGCGATTAGCGATAGCTGCTGCGGCAGACTATTTTTTTAGAGCTTGGTATAAAGCGTTACCAACTAGAGCTTTCTTTAACACTTTTCCAGTCGAACGTGACAAATCAACACGTTACAAAGGTTTATCTAGTAATTTACTCAGCGACGGAGTACCAATTTTGGTTATGCCGGAGGGTACGCGTTCACGCACTGGTGCTATTGCGGAATTTAAACCGGGTGTTGCTGCGCTGTCGATTAAACACCAAGCACCGGTAGTCCCAATGGCGATTGTTGGTGCACACGCAGCCTGGCCGCCAGGTGCTAAAATTTGGTGTTCAGGTCGCCCACCAGTTCATATTAACCTCGGCGAACCACTAACATCGAAGTCGGGTGAATCAATCGAACAATTCAATCAACGTTTACGTAACGCGGTAGTCGAACTTTATAATTTGAAACGGTCGTGAATATGAAAAGACCTGGCGAAATAATCAAATCGTACAAAAAGAATAAAAAAGCCAGTGTGACAATCTACATAGTAGTCAGAACACTAATTATAGTGTGTATCATACTACAAATCTTCAGGGGAGAATTCGAAAATGCTTTTCTTTGTTTATTCTATTTAATACTACTCATGTTGCCAATAATTATCCAGGATAAATTTAAAATCAAATTACCGAATCTCTTAGAAATTATCATCTATTTGTTTATCTTTTCTGGTACGGTTCTGGGTGGAATCTATAATTTCTACGGTCACCTGCCGCATTGGGATACCATACTCCACGCTATTAGTGGATTTATTTGTGCTGGTATCGGTTTCGCTTTGGTGGATTTACTGAATAAAAGTAGTAAAAAAATTAAATTATCGCCGTTCTATATTGTCTTTGTGGCCTTTTGTTTCAGCATGACCGCGGGCGTTTGTTGGGAGTTTTTCGAATACGGTGCCGATAAACTTTTTCAAACCGATATGCAAAAAGATGCAATTACTAAAACAATATCAACAGTTGAACTAGATCCGCTGAAAAGTAATCGCTCTGTGGTGATCAGAAATATTGATAAAACAATTATGTATGATAAAGATGGAAAAGAATTAGCGGTTATCGAAGGTGGTTACCTAGATATTGGTATTAATGATACGATGAAAGATTTATTATCTAACTTTATTGGTGCGGTAGTTTTCTCGATTCTCGGCTATTTCTATATGGGTGGAGATGAAGATAGACACAAGTTGGCCAATAATTTTATACCTAAACGAGTGGAGAAGTAAGGAGGTCTGATGAATCAGCAGCTGCAGGCCAAGCTAAAAACTTTGCCGTCTAATCCCGGTGTCTATTTTCATAAAAACGCTAGTGGGGAAATTATTTATGTTGGTAAAGCGGCTGTTTTGAAAAATCGTGTTCGACAATATTTTCAAAAATCGCGCGATGTTGATGCTAAAACATGGGCACTAGTATCCGAAATCGTGGATGTCGATTGGACTATTACCGAAAGCGAACTTGACGCACTGTTTTTAGAAAGTGAAATGATTAAACGTTACTTGCCACGTTACAATATTATGTTGCGTGATGATAAAAGCCAAACATTTGTACGCATTAATATGCGTGACGCGGTGCCCTTTGTTAGTTTCACGCGTCAACCGGCCGATGATGGTGCGGATTACTACGGACCGTTTTATTCTGGGATAGCAGTCAAAAACGCATTAAAGATTCTGCGAAAGATTTTTCCGTACTTTACCAAAAAATATTCATCAAAATCCATAAATAGTAAATTAAACGTACAACTTGGGTTGGAGCCGAATATCGAAAATGGTGTAACTAAATACAAAAAAGATTTACGTAAACTAACCAGCTACATCAAGGGTAATCGCATAGCCGTGATCAACGAAATCAAAAAGGAGATGGAAGTAGCAGCCAAAGCTCAAGATTTTGAATTAGCAGCGAAACTTCGAAATCAACTTTTTAATTTAAACGAACTGCGAAAACAAATTGTTTTTGGTCGCGATGAATTCCTTGACATTAGTAAAGATCAAGCTCTGGTCGGCCTATGTGACCTATTAAATCTGCCGGAAATTCCCCGACGTATCGAAGCTTATGATGTTAGTCATATTTCCGGACAGCACAACGTGTCATCAATGGTTGTGGCAACTAACGGCGTAGCTGATAGACGCGAATACCGAAAGTTCAAATTGAAGACTAGTGGTAATGATGATTGCGCTCATATGCGTGAAACAATTAAAAGACGATTAAAACACTTAAAAGATTGGGGTCGGCCAGACTTGGTGATCATTGACGGTGGAATAGGACAACTGAGCGCGGTGGCGGATCTACTGAATGATGAAAAAATTCCTTTCATCGGTCGCAACAAAAGCGGTAATCATAGTCGTAATGCCTCTGTCAAAATCATCTTTGCAAATCTTGCAAGGAACGACCCTGCAAAAGAAAAATACGAAAACGTTGAGCTGGGTACGGACAATCACGTCGCCAAACTGATTGCGCGATTGGACGACGAGAGTCATCGTTTTGCTGTTAGTTATCATCAAGTTCTGCGCGGTAAGAATCAGACAAAAAACATCCTCGAAGAAATTCCTGGTATTGGTGCTAGTACGCGGACGAAACTTTTGAAAAAGTTTGGTTCGCTAGCGACCGTCAAAAACGCTAGTGAGTCTGAATTAGCTGTCGTCATCGGTTCGAGTAAAGCCAAATTGGTGGCTTCTTGTCTGGCAAGCCCCGGAAAGGTAAAATAGTTTATATGCGCGTACCCAACCCCCTCCAACAATACCTTATCACACCAAACCTGATAACTATCAGTCGGGAACGGCTGCTGGCTAACTTGGACATTTTTAATGAACAAACAAAACAGCTGATTATCCCAGTTCTAAAGTCTAACGCTTATGGTCACGGTATCGTTGAGGTTGCTAAAATTCTCGACAATTCACCATATCATTTTGTGGCCGTTGATAATTACCACGAAGCAGCTCAAATTATAAAAAACAGTAAACGAATTCGTGTTCTTGTGATGGGTGTGATTTTACCCAACAATTATCAGTTGTTCAACACGCGAAGAATTTCTTTTGTGGTGCAAAATCTCGAAAATCTGAAAAGTTTTGCCGCATTGCGACGACGAATCAATATTCATCTGGAAATCAATTCTGGTATGAATCGTCTAGGACTACGTATTGACGAGTTGAGTAAGTATCTTGAATATCTGGTCAAATGTCCACGTCTTAATTTGGAAGGAGTGATGACTCATTTGGCCGATGCTGACAACATTTCAAATACTTTTACTAATGAACAGATCGCTAAATTTGACCAGATGGTTGAGCAAATTTATGGATATGGTTTCAATCCGAAAGTTGTTCACGTTGCTCAAACTGCTGGCAGCGTCAAAGCAAAAAGTCGTTTCGCCAATGCTGTGCGTATTGGTATTGGGACGTATGGTATCAATCCATTAAAGGAAACTGATCCAGAATTCACTAAACTTGAAAAACTTCAGCCAATTTTAGAACTCACTAGCACTATTGTTAGTGTGATCGATCTCCAGCCCGGTGATTCGGTCGGTTACAATCGCACTTATCAAGCCAAAAAAGCCACACGCGTCGCTATTCTGCCACTAGGTTATTACGAAGCTCTACCGCGCGTACTTAGCAATCAAGTTACTCTAACCAGTGGCAACTGGCGGTTACCGGTTGTTGGTCGCATTTGCATGAACTACACAGTGGTTGATATTACTGATACAAACCTTAACATTGGTGATCAAGTAACGGTGATTAGTCGTAATATCACTGATCCAAATTCCGTGGCGAATCTTGAAAAACTTCACGGAATTTTTCCTTATGAGTTACTTTGCAAAATTTCCCCAACCATCCGTCGCCAGATTAATTAATTGGCACTCTTGACCCACGAGTGCTAGGAAGGTATAATCGTCAGTATGCCCGAAAAACGTGATTATTATGAAACGCTTGGTGTAGCTAAAGGTGCTAGCGATGATGAAATCAAGAAAGCTTTTCGCAAGTTAGCTGTTAAATATCACCCCGACAAAGAGGGCGGCGACGAAGTCAAATTCAAAGAAATCAATGAAGCTTATGAAGTACTAAAAGACAAGCAAAAACGCGGCCGCTACGACCAATTTGGCCATGCTGGAGTTGGTGGCGCGGCTGGCGGTAATCCGTTTGGAGGATTCTCGAGCGCGGGCGGACAAAATATCCACTTCGACTTTGGCGGTGGTAATTTTGGCGATTTAGGCGACATTTTTAGTCAATTCTTTGGCGGTGGCGGTCGTAGCCAGGGACAAAATCGTGGTCGCGATATCGAAACTTCAGTAACTTTGACTTTTGAAGAAGCAATTTTTGGTACAGAGGAAAAAATTTCACTAAATATTGATGCGATTTGTGACCACTGTAAAGGTAATGGTGCTGAGCCTAGATTTGGCACGAAAACTTGTTCAACTTGCGAAGGTTCTGGTCAAGAAGTCAAAGTCATTAATTCGTTGTTCGGGCCGATTCAGCAAGCGCAAACTTGCCACACCTGTCGCGGGCGCGGTAAAGTGCCCGAGAAAAACTGTATTGAATGCAATGGTCGTGGCGTTAAACGTGAAAAGAAGGATATTAAAGTCAAAATTCCGGCTGGTGTTGACGAAGGTTCAGCTATTCGTTTGAGCGGTCGCGGCGAAGCCATAGCCAGCGGCGCGCCAGGCGATTTATATGTGGCGATCCATGTTCAACCGCACAAAAAATTCACTCGCGAAGGTGATCTGATTCTGTCCGAAGAAACTATTTCGATGATCGATGCCGCCCTCGGCTGTGAACTCGAAGTCGAAACGGTCGATGGTCCCCTGATCATGAAAATTCCCGCCGGCACTCAACCTGGCACTGATTTCAAACTCTCCGGTCATGGCGTCCCCCACGTCCGCAATAGCGGCCGTGGCGCCCACATCATCACCATCCGCGTTGAGACTCCAACCAACCTCTCCCGCCGCCAGCGCGAATTACTAGAAGAATTCGACGAAAACCACAAAAAACGCGGGTTGTTCGGCTAAAACAAGCATAAATCCTTGACTTATTAATATGTTTATGCTACAATGTCAATATGGCTCACGATGACATAAAAAAAACTATAGAGTCGACGTCTCGTCACGAGACGCTTCCTGTATCTGATTTCGAACGTCAAGGACCTTTGGATTATCCTGGCAAACGCCCCGATACGCACTATATTACAGATGGCGAACAGGTCACTTTGCTGAATAACGACCCCGCCTTAGCTATCCAAGAGATAGAAGAGTATTTAAGGCAACATAATTTACCAGGTCTTGATGAGAGGATTCCAGTATTAGCTTACGGCGCTAACGCCAGTCCGGGTTCATTAGAGGACAAATTCTCAAGATATGACCTATCAGAGACCGGCATGCCTGAACAAGAAATTCAAACAACACCCTGTATATTTGCGGAGTTAACAGATCATGATGTCGTCTGGCATGGTCGCCCTGGACAGGTGGGCGGATATTTCGCAGAGTTGTACAAAGGTGATGAAGTTCGGGGTACGAAAGTTCAAGTTGCTATCCAATTCTTAACTAAGGAACAGATGGCAATCATGCATACGACCGAGGGCGCTACATATGAATTTGCCTCAATTGGCGCTATGGATTTTGGCAAACATAGATTTAACCAGGTCGTGTCATACATCGCTAGAGAGGCCAGTGTGTTGCTGGATGAGCAAGGTAAACCAATTTCTGTTGACGGCATTAAGCGTGAAGGCTCAACACTAGCAACTTACGGCGTTAGACAGGCGCTAGAATATACATTACAGGACGAAAATGTGAAGAGTGCACTTGGACAACAGTTAACTGCTGATGAATATATTGCTGAGGGGAAAGGAATGAAATTAGCTGCGAAAAAAAATCGTCAACAGGAAGTGCAAGAAGCGCTTCGCCTGTCTGGAAAAACGCGCGATTTTCAATACAAAACGGCTTCTGATGATATCTTTACTACTGGCGGTTTTTCTAATCTGCCGAAGTTCAACACCGACGGACAGCCACAGCGAAACGGAAACGGTTTGCCGGTCATCGGATACGTCGAGTTTGCATCTCTCGACAGAATCCGCTTGAGTCCCGCGGTCAGACGAGCCAAGAAGATTGAGTTAACAAAGCAATATCGCGCAGAATATCCCGATAAAACTGAGGATGAAATAGGTGAGATGGTAGCCAAAAAAATTGACCCAATATTATTCGGATTAGGCTCACTAGCCTTAGAGGCCGCATTGTACTATAAACCGGATTTAGATAATTATGTAAATTAAGTGTATAATTGGAATGTTATGGATTTCATTAAAGATGCAATAAGTTACGATAGATCAACTCGACTAGGGGGGTTGTATGATGATCAGGCAGTTTTTCTAAACATGACGCGCTTTTTTGATGACTTCAAATTCGTTAGCAACAATAATGGTGCGTGGCTTGACACCCTTGGGATGCGACAGCACAATATTGGTTTAGATGTCAGCCCTGAGTATGCTACCGTGGATATGCCTTTTGCGAACTCAAACGAATTTGCGGATTTAGCTAGAAAAGAAAAAGGTCGAAAGTTTATTCTATATTCACCGCTGAATCCGCCATATATCACTAATCCTTTGGCATATGTCATGAATTCACCAACAATTGCACACGCTTATGAAAATAAACGATATTTTCGCGATGAATTCACAGATTTAATCAATCTTCCTGAACACGTAATTAAGCGGATTGATGAAATTGACAAAAATACCTATGATGAACTCAGTGCTAATTTTGGCGAAATGATGGTTCTGCAAGACGTTGAATTATCGGGTTCAAAGGGTACGATGTTTGCAAATAACAAGGATGAATTCTATAAGGCAGTCGAATCGCTCAAGGACATTTCATATAGCGGTACAATTGTTATTTCGAAATTTATTGCCGGTGCGTCCTGTAGTGTACAAGTGTGTATCACGAAATACGGTATATTTATTGGTGGTCTTCAAAGACAACTAGTGAACAGCCAGTATTTATGTGATATAAGCCAAAAAGGATCAACAAAATGGTGCGGTGGTGAATTAGGCGGCATAGAACCAGACATAGTTGTTCATAGAGCCAGAGAAATCGCTACAATAGTTGGCTCAGAACTATCGAGTCATGGATACAGGGGAATTTTTGGGATAGATTTAATAATAACGCCTAGCGACGAAGTTTATGCAATTGAAATAAATGCCCGTTTAACCGGATTTTCCCACATTCTAAGTGACATGCAGTTTCAAAAAAACAAGATACCGTTCATGTTATTGCATGCCCTAGAGCTTAGTAATGCAGCGTATGAAGTCGAAGATGTCGACGCGTTGCCCATGCCAGGCGCTTTGAAAGACAGGTACTCTTATTTGATAATCATGAATGAACACGACAGTGACTATACCTTGACGAAGGGTATAAAAAGTGGCATTTACAAAAAAGATGGCGATACTATCAAATATGCTCGCGTCGGATATTCAGTAGCGGACCTTAAGGAAGATAGTGAGATGATAATACTTAGTAAGTTTGCTAAAACCGGAGACTTAGTAGAGTGCGGGAAAAGAATTGTGAAAATTATCATCAAAGGAAAAACCATTGATAGTGATACTAACGATCTTGATGAGAAAGCTCAGGAATTAATTAAAGCCATTCGCAACGGACTGGACCTTAGGAGAAAACAATAATGAAAATATGTATTTTAACCCGGACGCCTAACAGTTATACTGAAAAAAGACTCATAGAAGAAGCAAAAGCTCGTGATCATGAGATATCATGCGTGAGCCCCAAAGATTGTGTTATTGCGATTGAAGGTCATGATGCATCAGTAAAATATCTGGGCGAAGAAATTAAAGTGGATGCAGTTATTCCAAGAATACCAAAGAGGCTATCTTCATATGACAGGTCGGTTCTTAGGCAACTGGAAACTGATGAGATCTATGTTTTGGCCAAGTCTTTAGCTATAGAAAGGTCATTCGATACTATTCGTACCTTACAACTAATCAGAAAGAATGAAGTGTCTATTCAGAAAACTATTATCGGAAAGTTTGACACCAACCCAGAATTAGCACTAAGGGATTTTTCAGCACCAGTAGCTATTAGATCAACCAGCAATGATTCTGATATGGTCGCCACATCTCATGAAAAAACTGCTAGGTCACTCATTAGAGCGTTCTCGAGTGATACCTCATTCACAATAATCCAAAAAGTTCCTTCGTCAGGGCATAGGCGAGACATTACAGGCTTAGTGCTTGGCTCATCAATTATTGCCAGTATTAGAAAAATGTCTGATGGTGAGTATAGCTCAATTAAACTAAATGATGAAACTGCTAAAGTTATAGGCAAAATCGCTCGAGCTCTTGGACTTACATTCTGTGCTGTTGAACTGATAATGTATGATGGTGAGTATGTGGTGTCGAAAATTGATATTTCTCCCAGCATTGAACCAATGGAAAAGACTACTAACAGAAACGTAGCTGGTAAAATTATTGAATACATCGAACAAAACGCTCGTCGTGGGCAAAAGAAAGACAAAATCGGCGCGTAATCTGTTGCATAAAAAGCATTCAAATGGTAGTATATAGGGCACGGAGCCATAGCTCAGTTGGTAGAGCACGGGCCTTTTAAGCCTGGTGTCGCGCGTTCGAATCGCGCTGGCTTCACCATTTTTTGTTGTTATGAGACTTTGGCGGTATCTCGGTGGGCGTTTACACGTTTCGTGGTTGGTAACTTTTATTTGTATCGGTTTTCTTGGGGGTGTCGGGCTATCGTCGATACTTCAAAACAGTCTTTTCGCTATGCCGCTGTGGCTGGTTGTGGCCGTGGCTTTGACTGTTATTATTTTTATCAGCCGCCTGCGTGTCATGGTGGTTTTTGCGGTTGCGGCTGGACTGATTTTTGGTTTAGTGCGAGGTACTTGGACACGAATTGATTTGAATGTTTATAGCGGCTGGATTGGTCAGAACGTGATTTTGCGTGGTGCGGTTAAGGATGATCCAGACATTGGACTTAGTCATGATTTGCGCTTGAAACTGGTCAACGCGGAGGTCATTCTGTCTGATGATTGTGAAAAGTTATCCGGCGAAGTTGAAAATTTGGATGATTATTTCACGTCGCTACCAGGACAAATCTGGGTTAGTGCGATGGCGCGCGGTGTTGATGTGAAACGCAGCGATGTGGTAGAAATTTCTGGTCGGTTAAGAAGTGGATTTGGTACTTTTCCAGCCTCGATGTCATTTGCCGATTTGGTTTTAGTGACGCGTTCGCCAGGTGCCGACCCGATGCGCGACGTGCGCGACGCTTTTGGCGACAAATTGCGCACGGTCATCGAAGCGCCGGCGGCCGACCTCGGTATGGGGATTTTGGCGGGACAAAAAGCAGCTTTGCCGGCCGACGTATCTGCGGCGTTTATTATCGCGTCACTGACGCACATCGTCGTGGCGAGTGGGTATAATTTAACGATTTTGATTCGTTTTGCCAGGCGACTGTTCGCTAAAGTTTCACGTTTCGCAGCACTCGGTTTTGGCGGTATGTTGGTTTTCGCGTTCGCCTGTACGACCGGTTTTTCACCATCGATGACGCGAGCGGCGTTGGTAGCAGGACTCAGTTTGATTTCTTGGTACTATGGTCGTCGATTTCATCCTGTTGTATTATTAACAACAGTAGCGGCCATCACAATTGCTCTTGACCCGACGCAAATTTGGGGTGATGCGGGTTGGTACATGTCATTCTTATCATTCGTTGGTGTGATAATTCTTGCACCATTAATTAAAAGTTATTTCTGGGGCAAAGATAAAAAATTAGTGATACCACTAACTGCGAAATTCTGGGGTAAATTTCGCCGACGTTATTTCGCAAAAAAGAATTTTGTCGCGCCCACACCGCGTGAACCGTCATTCAACATTCGGCAAATTTTTATCGAAACTCTGAGCGCGCAAATTATGGCCGCGCCGATTATCGCGCTGTTTATGGGACAATTTTCCTCGTATGGGTTGTTGGCCAATTTGTTAGTTCTGCCGATTTTGCCGCTGGTGATGTTGCTAACATTTATCGCTGGAATCGCAGCGTTTATTCTGCCGCACGCGTGTGCGCAAATTGTCGCCATGCCGGCGCAGTGGTTACTCAATTACATTATCGGCGTGGCGCGCCAAATTTCCGACATGCCCGGTGCTAGTCACGAATTGACATTTTCGCCGCTGATTTATGTTGGTATTTTTGTTCTGATTCTAGCGGCGATACTTTATATGAAAAAGAAAACCAAACACAATTTCCGCGAAGATAATGTGGTAGAATAGGTCGAAATGGAATATATTGTTTTTCTCGGTGCGGCCCTGATATTGGCGAGTTCGATTGATTATATTATCGATACTCTAAAAGGTAAAACTAAACCCAACCGCGTAACGTGGTTGATTTGGTCGACGGCGCCGATTATCGCTGCGATTGCAGCGATATCGAATGGGGTGAGTTGGGCGATTTTGCCGACTTTTATGGCTGGATTTGGACCACTTTTGGTTTTTATTGTTTCGTTCTTTAATAAAAAGTCTTATTGGAAACTGGGGG
>WQTP01000033.1 GCA_009786195.1 Candidatus Saccharimonadota bacterium | reverse complement strand
CCAAAGAACAATTCGCTTCTAGCGCTCTAAACAACTGTCCAATTCTGCACAACGGGTGCACGGTACATTTCATGCGGGTTTAGCTCAGTTGTTTAGAGCGCTTCCTTGCCAAGGAAGAGGTCGAGAGTTAGAGTCTCTTAACCCGCACCAAATTTAGAATTATTAGTATAATAACAATGCCAATCAAGCAAAATCTCGAATCTAATATCCAGCCCGAAATGCCAGCCAACGAGGTTGTTGAGATATTACGACTGCTGGAACAAAATAATGTCGAAGTATATGTCGATGGCGGCTGGGGTATCGATGCTTTGCTTGGGGAGCAAACCAGAAAACATGGTGACCTTGATATAGCATTGTCGCATAAACATGTGCCCAAATTGCGTGAGTTGTTGGAGGCCCGTGGCTACAAGGACGTGCCGCGAGATGATACCCGCGAATGCAACTTTGTGCTGGGTGACACTAATGGTCACCAAGTCGATGTGCATTCGTATACTTTTGATGAAAACGGCAAAAATGTATGGGGAGTTGCGTACGAACCTCACCATTTAACAGGGACGGGTACTATAAATAATCATCCTGTAAAATACATACCTGCCGACGTGATGATTGAATTTCACAGTGGATACGAATTGGATGAAGATGATTATCATGACGTAAAAGCGATATGCGAGCGGTTCAACATTGCGCTACCAAAAGAGTATCAAAAATTTGTTAATGAAAAATAAAAAATCAACCAGCAAACATTCTTTTATGCTAAAATAGTCGCATGGCGACGTGGCGGAGTAGTCGAACGCAACGGTCTGCAAAACCGTTTTCACCGCGGGTGCAAATCCCGCCGTCGCCTCCAAGTCACTTGGGCAAGTGGCGGAATAGGTATACGCGCAGCACTTAAAATGCTGTGACCAAAAGTCGTGCGGGTTCGATTCCCGCCTTGCCCACCAAAACCTTCTTACGTAAACTCTCGACAAACAAAAAGTCGGAGCTCGTGAGTGTGTGGGACAACCAATCATATAGTCCGCTACCACTATTCGTAGCGGACTTTTTCCGTTTCGTCGGCACGTCAGGCGTTCTAAGGGCAGTCTCAGTCAGAGTCGGTAAAGCACCCGACCATGAGCTATCGTCGCCCAGACAGGCCGACTTAGCGCCCTCATACACGCTCTTAAACTTCGGATCAGTGAATAGTCCGGTTACCTCTGTATAGTCCGGTTCAATCGTACCGTCACTACTGACGATGATCTTGTCAAAGAACGCTTGGTTTAGCAGACGCTTCTCGAATTCGCCAGCCTGCTTGTAGGTTGTCTCGCAATCCTGCATCAGATCAAGTACCTGCATGAGGCTGCTGCGTAGAAAGTCGGTATCAGCGGTCAGCTTGCTTAGCCTAGAGGTTATGTCAGTTAGAGACCTGCTGATGCGTAGCTGCTCTTTTTGCATCAGTTCTAAGGATATCGCTTCGGCATAATGAGCTTGGAGTAGTTTGGCTTCCTCATCTCTCAATCGTTGCTGTTGTTTCTCTAGGTCGGCAATCTCGAGCTTAGTCGATTGGCTGCTTTGCTCGATCTCTTCTGTTATCCAGGTCTCAAGAAGCTGCCTGACCTCTGGCGTTAGACTGATCTTCTCATAGAGCTGCTCAATCATCTCTTCGACTTTATAGATCAGCACTGCTCGTTGGGTACAGCGTTCGCCCTTACGCTGCCCATGTCGATGCTTGGTAACACAGACAAAGTAAGGGTAGTATTTGCCCGAGCCAGATTTGGCGTTGTGGACGATTAACCTAGCGCCGCAGGTACCGCAGTAGACTGTGCTCTTCAGGAAATGGTTATGTACCCGAGATCGTTCACCGTTCTTGTGGCTAGTCATTACATCCTGGACTTTCTGCCAGGTAGCCTCATCAACCAATGGCTCATGTTTGCCAGCATATTGAACGCCCATAAACGTAACTATACCCTTGTAGTACGGCTTGGTCAGGATGTCGTGCAAGTTGCTAGCGGTAATCGGCCTCGATGGTTTATTCGGCGTCGGTAGACTGGTCAATCCGCGTGATTCTAGATAAGTAGCTAAATCAGAGATTGACCAGTCACCTGTCGCATACATCGAAAAAGCCAACTTGATCAATGGTGCTCTGGTCTCATCAACTGCCACATAGCGCATCTCGCGCCCTCGTTCGTCCTTGGCTTGGATGTTGATGTAACCCACTGGCGCACGATAGGGAGTACCACCACCCTTGGCTTTCTGGCTCATACCTTTGAGTGCCTCAGTTGCCAGATTCCTCGAGTAGAACTCGGCAATCGAAGCCATTATTCCATGCAACAGCATGTTCTGAGGTGATTCACCATCGATGTTCTCGGTAGCTGAGATCAAGGTAGCCCCACAATCTTTGATGGCTCGGGTTATTTCCACATCGTCTTGGCGGTTCCTAGCTAAACGATCAATCTTGTTGACTATCACATAATCCACTTGGTTCTCACGGATGTAGTCAAGCATCTGCTGCAGTTGGTCGCGATCTGCTGACTTAGCTGAGCTGCCCCGATCGACAAACTCCTTAACGATCATGGCAAAGAGCGCGGATGCCTTACGTTTGTTACCTTCACGCTGGGCAGGAATTGAGAAACCTTCATCATCACCGCCACCTCGTTCAGACTGACCACGAGTCGAGACTCGCAAATAAGACACGGCCTTCTTCGGTGTGAGAGCCTCCTGCATCGTTTGCATAAAGAAGTTAGTACCTGGCTCTAGGTTGCTTTGGTCGTATTGGTTTCCCATGGTAGCTCCATCTCCCAACTCATTAATTGCTGTACCCTCGTTTATACATCCAGTCTCAGTTGTAACTCGGTTGTTATTCAAAAGCAAGTCAGAACTACCAGGTTGGTACACAAAGCTGCTGCTAGGCTGGTCTTCCATCAGGTTCTCCAGTCAGAACCAAGTTTGTTAGTTGACCTAGTGTAATGACACTGAACAACCCTGTATCATCCGGCAGGTTTTTAGTTATATGGTCAACCAACGTAGTCTGGCGTTTGCTATCTGGTACCACCCATACAACCAGTGGGAAGACTCCCGAGCGCTTCTGCTCCTCCCCGCTTCGTAAGTACGCTAGGTATAGTTCACACTTTCTGACCACCACTGCCGGTGACTCGGTAGCTAGGTCAATCTCGATGAACCAGTGATCTTCATAATCGGCTGGACTAGAACCGGATTTACCTTTAGTGACTGGAGTAGTCACCACGTAAAGGTCTGGCACCAAAGCAGAGACACTGCCTCCAGTGTTGGTGAATGCACGTCTGCCGTCTGCTTCGACCTGCCGCTCTAGTAGCCCGATCCTGCCTCGCATCGCATGTTCGGTCAACTGAATAGCAACCTCAGCTACTGCCAAGGTATGTTGCAGGAAGGTATAGGTCGGCTCGTAGGAGCGCTTTCGAGCCTTACTAGCTGTGTCATCCACCAGATCAAGCAACCGGTGTCCGATCGGAGTCAATGTCCAGACAAAAGATGACGAACCAGCTCGCACTCCACCAATCCGTCGTTCCAGGCTAGCGGTCAGCCCGAGACCTTCTAGCTTTTGTAAGCTTCGGTTCGTTGTGCGTCGACGGGCTCGCGAACTACCTAACTTGTGAAAGTAAAGCCGCTCTATTTGGCCAGTCAGCAGATAACGGTAATCCTGCAAGCTATGGAGTAAAGCCTTATCACGCTCACTCAACCGACCGAGCAAACCCACTACCTCACTCCTAGTAAAACGCCTTATACCCTTTAGAGCTACCGCCTCCTGACTGATCTGGCTGTCAAAGCTACCGCTGTCTTTATTCCTATTCATCATTTATCCTCCTATTGCCCAAGCGCCAGCTACTGAAGCCTGAACAGCCCAGGCTAGTCTTATCCCTTATGCAATAATTCAGTGGCCACACGCTGGCCTTTTGGTTGAAACTCACCATCACGAAGCGTCCAGCGACAGGTCGCCTCACCAATCTGTTGGTAACAAGGTTCTGGCTCATGACTGCCGCCTTGATCTACGGCCAATGGGCGAGTTAGTTACAGTAGTTGTCACACCGGCCGGCTTTGATCCACCGCCTAGTAGCTCTGCGAAGTCTCGTTCCATTGTCTCGGTGCTCTGTCCGTACCGAGTCTGGCTTGCTGCCTTCACTTCAGCTGCAGAAATAGTTGGCTTGGGAGGTGGGGAGGACATGCCTGACATCCAACCAGTACTCCGACCGTTATGCCGCAAGTTAGCGTATACCCCAAACCGTGGTAGTAGCTGGAAGTCTAGGGCAACCAATCCCGAATCCTCAGCCATCATAGCTATCTCTTTGGCATCATTAGAGTTAAGTCCAAACACCACCTTGTTTCTGGCATTAGCATCTATACCTGCTCGCAGGGCTGGCGGTAGTTGTGCTCGGTACTGGTGCGCCAAAGTTAATCCGACTCCCAAACCTCTAGCCTGTGACAAAGCATCAGCTAGATCGGTCGGCAAGCTCAGATAGTCTTGCACTTCATCGATGAAGACACTGACTGGATGCCGTTTCTCGACCGGTAGGCTAGCCCTGCCAAGCGCTAGAGTCCAGAGCTGGCCAACGATGAGCGAACCGAGTAACCTGGCTGCTTCAGCTCCAATGACTCCTTTATTTAGAGGAACTAACACAATTTTGTGAGATGACGCTGTGAACACGTCACCCAGTGAAAACTTCGGCTGCATCTGACCTAGCACAGCTCTTAGCTGTGGTCGCAACAGAAACTGCCTCAGTTTGTTCATGACTGGTGCAACATGCTGACTTCTCTGGGCGACACTCATCGCTTCAAAGCTATTCCAAAAAGCTCCTAGTCCGACAGGGTCACTGGCGGCTACTGATCCGACAATCTTCCTTCGAAAGCCTGCATCAGTCAGTAGAATCGGCAACCAGATCAGTGATACCCGCCCATCATTCTGCTGGCCATATTGGATCAGGGTCAACAGTGCAGCCGACAAGATATCCTGTGTCCTAATACCCCATGAATCACGAAAGACATCTCGAAACACCGCTAATACCGAATCAGCTACCAGCGACGGATTTCGGGCTTTGTCTACCAATGGGTTCAACCCGACTGGGTTAGCGTCGGTTGGGTCTATCACCACCACATCATCGATTCGAGATTGTGGCACCCGTGCTAGCACATCATTGACTAGTTCATGTTTTGGATCAATCACTAGGACGCTACGATTTGCATTAATGTCAGCCATGATTAGGTTAAGCATAGCTGTGGACTTGCCCGACCCAGTCGGACCGAGCAGGATAGTGTGCTCTAGGCTATCTCTGATTGGAATACCGAGCTTTTGTCTGCTACCAGCAAAACCAGAAGCCAAACCAAAACTCCGCTCACTCTCTTTATACCAGCTTGGCGGTAACAATAGTCGAGGATGCAGACCAGGCACTCCAGGTAGCTCTTCTTCACCGATTGGCCAAGACAGCACACCAGTCAACTCGCGGATTGACAATCGCATTGGCCATATCCAAGGTCGCTTGGTATCATACAAGCGCTGTGGATTTTCATGGGCACTACGCAGCCGAACACCAACTGACTCAACCATCTTAAGTGCACTGTAAATACTACGGACTTGATTGCTGGCAGCATCAATGGTTGGAGCACTAGCTCCAATCCGTAGTAGAGCTGCAAAACTATGAGAGGCAGCTTTATCTTTAATTATCTTTTGAGCATCATGACCAGCAGCTGGAACACTACCGCGGATAATATCCAACCACGAAGCTGTCGGGTCATCGACCTTGTCTGGTAGTAGGGACGGTGTTAAGGATTGACCCAATACGATTTGTAGCACCGACTCGTCATCACCATGTTTGGCTTGAATCAGAGCTGCCAAGACCGCCCGAGCCACAGCAGTTTGGTTGCTTGCATTGATCGCCAGTGTCGGGTGGGACAATCTAACACTCCGAGCTACCGTCACCTTGGCTCGCACAGCTTCTTTGGTAAAACGTAATCCTGCTAGCTCACCATGCATCATCTTCTGTATACTGCCAAGCTGAACTTGTTCAGAGCCGATCAAGTAGTGCACCTTATGTTTTCTAGCTCTGGCCTCAAAGACTACCTGACTACTACGTGAAACTGTCGCTAGGTGAGTTAGAAGCGCTAGCACCGATTCAACTCCGAGTGGTCTTGGCCAATGAATCTCTGCCCATTCTAACTGGTTATTCGTTTTTACCATGACTACCTCCGTCTGCCTCAGTAAATGCTCTAGCACTCTCTGCTTGAACAATACCTGCTTGCTTCAAGGCTATGGCTGCCAGGGCTTTACCTAACCTAGCGACATCAATTGGGTCATGGTATTTCGGAGTTAACCTAACATCATTAGATGATGCTGGGCGTCCGACCCTACGCCTTTTTTGATTGTTGTTTAACCTGATAACCGACTTTTCAGGTCTTACCAGCTTCTGTTCCTCCAGACACGCCAACCCAGAAGCAAGCTGGCTGCAATGACCAGCACCCACCAGACCTCCATCATCTGGCTGATCGCCCAGCGGATCAACCAAACACTGATAGCGACTGTTAGTGCTGAATGGATCAGCTTTTGCATCAGTGACTTTTCGCTCACTCATATCCCCTCCAATCCAGGATTGTTGAGCGAGCTGGTTTGATCAGTCTGAGCAAGCTTGATTCGTCTTCCCGTATTTGCTTCATATTTAGGAGAATAGTGAGGCACTGGGTAACCATCGATCTCGATGTCGCTTGGTACTTTATCACCCCAGATATCCCAACCTAGATGTGGTCGACGAGCAAACAGCTCTAGATATGGCGGACTGCTAATGCGCTCGATCACTGCGAACTGTTCTTCTGGTTTGTGACTATGCTCCTGCAATGGAGCAAACAACCAGGTGGGTTGACCTCTATAATTGACCGGTGCTCGACCACGGGTACCGAGTAGTAAGTGCTCAGTACTGTTTCGTAGATAAACTCCTAACCCAATTCGCGGTTTACACCAGGTCAGAATACTCCTAGGAGTAAAACCCCAAGCTTCCAGCACCTCATAACCATAGCGTAGCGACGCATTCGTCACCCAGAGCCAACAGTGAGCGTCCTCTGCGCATAGTTCACCAACCGGCATAGCTTTGATACGATCTAGACTCATCAGGTCATAGTGTCGCTCAGCACCATAGCCAAAATGTTGCCCATTTCTACTACCATTCTTTTGTTCGATATCCCATGGCGGATCAGCCATGATGGTCTTGTATATATTTCTAGTTGTTTTAGTTAACATGTAATGATTCCTTTCTGCTAGTACCCAGCCTGTTGATACGCCATGCTCTGCATTGGCGGGACAAAAACCGCTGGTTAGCACTTCTATGAAACCCTATTGCATCGGTTCTGTGAACGCCTTTGTGCTTTACTATGACAAGCGATGCGACACGTATGATCTCCGGCCAACAGAGGTAAAACCAACCAAAACGCCGATTAGTGGTATGTGAATAACGCTGTTGTTTTATCGTCTAACTAACTTGGTTTATGTGTGTCGCCAAAGTACCATTCGACTTCATCCGGCTCTAGATCGATAACCTCGGCTTCTATCACTTCCGGTTCGTTTACTAAAGATTGTTTGTTTCTCTCGGTTTCTATACCAAGAACCTTTAGCATTCGGGCTCGCTCTGATGCACTGAACGATTCTTGGATCAGTTCGATACGAGCGGCTAGGTGTCTAGCACTCAGACTAGCATCCACAGTCACCACCTAGCAATCCGCTGGGCGACACCCATCGAATAAGCATCGACTATGTACCGGTATCGGTCAGCTCCAGCTGGTGCAATCTTCGTCAGATGCTCTTCTAAGCTGGTCAGTGCACCGACACTCTCTAGTGCCATTTGGGTTAATAGTGTTCGACCTTGTTCCTTGGCGATAGTCACCATGGTCTGCCTAGTAACTAGTGCCATATCTTTCTTGGTCTCCCATCTGGTCAGCCCTGACAGGCTGCTGTAATTCTGATCTGCCATTTGTTCAGGAATAGCTAGTATGTTGTTTTGCATGGTTAGACGCTCCTAACTCTTCAGGCTCTGTCAGTGCAGAACCAATGGATAAAAGCATCAGGCCTGATGATGGTAGTGTAACGAGGTTCCTATTTAGCTAGGGAGAATTGGACTAGAATTGGACGCATGAATAAAAATACCGGCATATATGAGGACTTAATCACTGACCTGATGTACCTGCGCAAGGACAAAGGCTTCACGGCTGGGCGTTTACGTAATGCCAGTACACTACTTAGGGTTCTTGGTGGTGCTGGTCAGGACTTTCTTGATCTCAGGGTCAGGTTTATTTCAGCTGTAAACTCACTACCAGACAAGCGAGCGGCCAATTTAATGATGGCAGCCTATGGGCTTTTGCCTGGATATAAGGGTTTGTCTCAATTATCTGAGCGCCGTAAAACCTATGGTCAGCAGGTTGGGCTGAAGATTGATGCCATAGCCAAGCACGAGAATGCTGCTATTCGTGAGTTGGCTATTCAGTTGCTAACTGCACGTTACACCATGTCACCTCTGCCATTCAGTTCGAACGTAGTGCCACATAATGCAGCGCTGCACGAATATGTAGAGATAAACACCCTGGTCAAAGATAGGCTGTGGCAGGAAACCACCGAAACCTACGAAATAATCTCCCAGGTTGATGATGTTGGCTGGTTAGAGATTAGTAGCGATATACCAGCTATTGTTACCTCGACCTGTGATGCCAAAGCCGTCACCGAACCCAGCAGTAACGGTCTACGTCACAGGTTCTGCTTTGATGAGCCACTGATGCGAGGGAGTGCTACGACACTAACCTTCACTATGGCTCCAGACAGCCTGTTAGCTGACCTAACCAGTCTCGTATTGATTGAGGAATCCAGAGCTTTTCATGAACCAACTATAGCAGCAAAATTCATCATCAAATTCATTGGTCAACAGCCCAGTGTCATCTGGCAATACGACCACTTAGCCATCTACGAGCGACCTGGTAAGCCAATCAAACAGCAGCTCCTCATTTCGGATGAATCTGGTACAGTAACCGCCACCTTCACCGACCTGTATGGCGGCATGTTTTCGGGCGTAGCGTGGGGGTGGTGATATACGGAAAAAGCGAAAAGGCTACAAATGGTGGTATAATATGAGAGTCTAAGTTCGCAGCTAACAGTATGTGTTTGCACGCATGTGGTTGTGTCTTGAATAAGGGCAGCCACAACACAGTAGACATAACCATGTTTGCTGCGAGCTTAGACAGCAGTGGCTGTCCTTTTTGTGCGACTAAAAAGAAGCGACTAGAAAACAGATAAGCGAAATGCTTTCTAGAATAGAGTATCTAAGGAGGAACTGTAATGTTCAAAAGAGTCAGTAATATAATTGAATCTTTCAATCCAGCAACCAAAGAGTTCCTTGGCTCAATTGAGGTCACTTCATCTCATGAAATTGCGGACATTATTGCCAAGTGCAGGATAGCATTTTTGGCATGGGCAGAACGGCTTCAACCGTGTTCGCTGACTGCAGAGCAGGTGGAGAGGTATTTTGCTAAAGAGTGTCCACGGAGACTAAATTTTATCAATTCCCGAGCTTTCAGGCTTTTGGGCTTTCCGTGGAAACTCACTAAAACATTGGAGGTTATTGAATATTGAATTACGATTTCAGCCGAGTCGAAAAAAAATGGCAAGATAAATGGTATCAAGAGCATTCCTTTAAAGCAGTTGATTTTCATCCAACAAAGCCCAAGTTCTATGTCTTGTATGAGTTTTATAATATCAGCGGAAATTTGCATATGGGACACCTTAAAGGCACCATACCTGCAGATGCCCTTGCAAGATATAAACGCTTTTGCGGATATAACGTGCTTTATCCGATTGGTGGAGATGCTTTCGGTCTGCCCGCTGAAAATGCTGCTCTGAAAACCGGTATAAACCCACATGATTTTGTTGCTAACGGCATGAATCTCGCAATGGAACAATCAAAGAAATTCGGATTGTCTTGCGATTGGGAGCGTACTTTTGCCACAAGCGACCCGGATTATTTTAGGTGGACACAATGGATTTTTTTAAAACTCTTCGAAGCCGGAAAAGCATATAAAAAGAAGGCATATGTTAACTTTTGCCCTAATTGCAATACTGTATTATCCAATGAGGACAGCCAAAACGGACGGTGTGATCGGTGTAATGGTGAAGTAGTTCAAAAAGAGCGCTGGGTTTGGTTTTTGAAGATGCAGGAGTATTCTGAAAAACTGCTTGGAAATATTGAGCGCATTTCGATGCCGGACAGTCTGAAAGAGTCGCAGCGTAACTGGATAGGAAAAAGCGAAGGTATCACGCTCTCTTTAGATATTGTTGATGAAGACAACAACAAGCTTGATGTTATTAAGATTTTTACCACTTGTATAGAAACAGTTTATGGTGTCACTTTTGTTGTTCTTGCACCGGAATACAGATTAGTTGACAAGCTCTTAAGTCACATCGATAATCCAGATTCAGTTGCTCAGTATCGCTCGGATACTTCATTACGGAGCGAATTTGACCGCATTTCTGATATCAAAGAAAAGACGGGTTGTCGCCTTGAGGGGTTGTATGCCGTAAATCCTATGAACGATGAACGTGTGCCGTTGTTCATAGCTGATTTTGTGTTGGCTAATTACGGCACCGGTGCTGTTATGGCAGTTCCAATGCACGACCAGAGGGATTACGATTTTGCAAAGACCTTCGAGATACCGTTGATTCAAGTGATAGAAGGCGATTGCAACAATCATGCTGTTGAGAAAAGTGAATATCTGTATTCTGATGCTTTAATGATGAACTCTGCCGAATTTACCGGTTTACCTGTTATTGAGGCGAAAGAAAAGATTGTCGCCAAAGTGATAGGTATGGGAGTTGCCACCAAAACCGTGAATATTAAAATGGGAGACTGGCCGTTTAATCGCCAACGTTATTGGGGAGAACCTTTCCCTGTTGTTTTCTGCGAAAAATGTGGTACTGTTGGACTTGACGAAGCCGATTTACCGTTGCTTCTTCCAGGCACAAAAGATTTTTCTCCCACTGAAAATGGGGACGGACCCCTTTCCAAGATTGAAAGCTTTGTGAATTGCAAGTGCCCTAAATGTGGAGGAGCAGCTAAAAGAGAAACAGACACCATGCCAAACTGGGCTGGTTCATCGTGGTATTGGTTGCGATTTGTTGATCCGCATAACAACGATTGTTTGGCTGATATTGACAAACTAAAATACTGGGGCAGCGTGGATTGCTACACCGGTGGAACCGAGCATATCACACGTCATGTTTTGTACGCTTTCTTTTGGCAGAACTTCCTGTACGAAATCGGTGTAGTACCAACGCGAGACCCCTTTATAAGAAAAATGGGGAGCGGTTTAATCCTCGATGACGAGGGTAAGAAAATGAGTAAGAGTTCCACTAACGGCGTTTCACCAATGGAAATAATTAATAAGTATGGAACAGATGTTACAAGACTTCATCTTCATTTCTTGGGCGGATATGAAGATAGCACAAGATGGACTTTCAAAGGGATAGAAGGAATCACTTCATTTGTAAACAAAGTTTGGTCTTTACAAGAAATGGTAAACGGGGACAAGATATCAAAACAACACATATACGACATCAATCGTCTTATAAAGAAAGTTTCAGAAGATATTGAAAACTTGCAACTCAATACCGCTATTGCCGCTTTTATGTCTTTCATCAAGAATATTCGAGTTGATGGTTTCATAACCAAGGACGAATTACGAGTTTTCCTTATTCTTCTTAATCCGCTTGCACCACACATAACAAGTGAGATATTTGAATGTGTGTATAATTCACAAATTTTGTCTGAAGAATGGCCTAAATACGATGAGAGATATATTGTTGAAGACATCGTAACCGTTGCCCTACAAGTTAATGGGAAACTATCGAAAACAATCACCGTTACGAGAGGTCTTTCAAAAGAAGACTTAATTAGTGAAATCAATCGACAATTTCCAAATACAATTGGAACCGATGTCAAAAAGGTTATTCACATCATGGACAGGATACTCAATGTAGTAAAATAGCACGACAGTAAGTGAGTTATAACAAACTTGATATCGTCGAAGTTTTTCTTTAAAACCCTATAAAGAGGAATCCAATAATATGAACACCGCTCGTCAGCTAATTAAAGAAATCAACGAAATGACGTATACACAATTTGTTGGATACATCAATCAATGGAATGTGCCTCCGGGATCGTTGTCAACGCTAAACGAATGGTCTGTTTTTGGGCATATTGACGCACAGTCACATATCCTTGAAATCGCATGTACAACAGGCTTCTCTGGCAGAGAGCTTTCAAGAATTACTGGTTGTTCAGTAGTTGGAATTGATATTTGTGAATCATCAGTAGATGCAGCCAAACAAATTAAGAAACTATACTCACCAACAAGTAATCTGCAATACATTGTTGGAGATGCCTGCACTTTTAACTTTGAGCAAAAATTCAGTCATGTTGTGATTGGTGCATCATTAGCTTTTTTTCAGGACTCTAACGGCTTACTCCGTAGGATTAATACTTTCTTTAGAGATTCTGGTTATATATTAGCTTCTCCGTACTATGGTAATGACGATATTCCACAACCATTAATTAATGATTGCAAGAAAATTATAGGCATTACTCCTACAATGTGTCATTACGATACCGTCAGAAGTCTTTATGCCAACTATGAAGTTGCTTATGAGTCAAGGAAAAATATTGTAATTGAAACCGAGGATCAAATGAAGAAATATACATTTGATACAATAACAAATTGTTGCAAATTACGAGGGATTGAGTCGGAAGAGGTATTTGATACATTGTATTCGCGCTTATATTCCATAAAGAATATCAGCAATGAACTACATAGATATCAAAAATACTCTGTTTTAGTTCTTAGATACCTACAATCGGTTTACCCGAATAAATTTATTGAACTCTTTTAATTCGCTTTCGGAGAAGATAATTATGATTCTTACAGGACAAAGAATCTTTGAAGAGATATCAAAGAGGAACATTGTGATAACGCCATTCGAAACCGAGTTACTAAACCCAAACTCGTACAATTATAGATTGGGAACTACGATTTACGAATTTTGCGAAGCTCTAATAGATTCGAGGTGTCCTTCACAGTATAAGGAAATCAAGCTTTCAGAAGACGGTTATTTACTAATGCCACACAGGCTCTATTTGGCAAGCACGCACGAAACAATAGGGAGTTCTAAATATGCAATAACGCTAATAGGACGTTCCTCAGTAGGAAGATTAGGGCTTTTCTTACAGATTAGTGCGCCTCTTGGGCATGTTAGAACTAATCATGCATGGACACTTGAATTAACGGTTGTCCAACCATTAAGAGTGTACCCCAAAATGCGAATTGGACAAGTAAGCTTTTGGGAAATTTTGGGGAGTGACGATCTTATATATTCCTCAGACTATTGGAAATTTTCATTACCAGAACAAAGTAAGCTTTTTAGGGAAAGACTATTATGATATTAACAGGTTCTGAGATTAAGCAAAGAGTTGAATTAGGGGAGATAGTCATAACTCCTTTTAATGAAAACCAACTCAATCCTAACTCATACAACTTTCGGCTCGGTGACTATTTATTTGTTTATAGAAACAATATTCTTGATACAAGAGTACAGCAGCCGACAGAACGAATTGATATCCCTGAAGAGGGTCTTCTAATAGAGCCTGATAAAGTATACTTGGGATTTATCAAGGAGAAAATGGGCAGTAATTATTTCGTACCTATTATCAACGGAAGAAGTTCAACTGGTCGATTAGGACTGTTTGTTCACATAACAGCAAATCTTATTGATATTGGCTCAATCAATAACTGGACGTTACAATTACACGCTGTTCAACCCGTAATTATATATAGAAATATGCTAATCGGACAAGTTACTTTTTGGAAGCCTCTTGGTAAGATAGTGCTTTATGATGGTAAATATAAAGGTAGCACAGGTCCGGAACCTTCACAGATTTATAGAGATTTTGAAGTTGAAGGTTGAGTACTTAATATGGATAAACGACATATTGCGTTGAGAGACATCTTTTTTAATGTCTTTCAACGTCATGGGTTAAAAAAATATGATTCTGTCCCTCTTATCACAAAGGATAAGACTGTATATTTTACATGTGCAACTATAACACCACTAAAAGATTTTATATTGAATGATAATTTAGCTGTTGATGGACTATATATTCATCAGCCATGTTTAAGGCTCAATAGCTTAACTGATAATTTTGATGAAAAAAATGTACCATCTTTTCCTGGATACTTTAATATGCTAGGAACATTCATAAAGGTAAAAGATATTTTGCCTTTCCAAAAAAGTATTATTGAATGTTTCCAGTTATTAGGTGTTTCAAAAGATACTGTGAAAATATATGCTCCATCATCAAAAGTAGATTTAGTATCCTATCTTAGAGAAGTATATACTGTTGAATTCGATAGTAAGAAAGATTCTTATTATAAATGGAAATATGGTTTAGGTAATGATATTAATGGAGTTGGCGCAACATTTTCTCTGAGACAAAAAGACGGGCATTTTGAAGATATTGGACAATATGTTTGCATTTTTAATAAAAATGAACCAATAGCTTGTGAATTCGGTTTTGGTATAGAAACGTTCTTGTCAAGATACCTTCAATATGATAATTATTACGAGGCATATTCAATTGCGCCAGTTTTAAAAAAAAACAACTTAGAATCGAATTTTATAAATGTGAATACTTTTGGCATTACTGCAGGTGCTTACTCCACAGGTATCAATCTAGATAATTGTCCTAACAAAGGATATAAGAAAATTTTAAATCGTATACTGGCAAATATTGTAATATTAAAAAAGAAAGAATCTATACTAGATGAACAAATAGCATCAATTTTATATGAATTTGGAGAAATTGAGTTTACTAATACTTCGTTTGTACCTTCTCTATTATATGATATCAACATAAAAAGTGAAGAACTTTTATTATCATTACAACGACTAGCTGATTTTGAAGAAAATCAATCAAGATTAAAGATAAGTGCACAAGACATTATTGACAGAGAAAAAGTGTTGTATCCCTTTGCAATTAAATATAGAGATATTTTAGGGTAATAATTATGGTTGGAATTATATATAATATGACATATTTGTGTCCTCATGGATGCTCTATTTGTTGTGTAGACTCCGTAAAGATAAAAGAGAATGGGGAAAATATTGAAATATATACAAATGCGCTAAGTAATAAAACCGTTTTTGCAAGAAATTCTAAACCCTTATATGTACAAGCTGCTGATTACTTGCATAGTCTTGGTATGGAATTATCTTTTAACGAAAAACTTAAACTATTCGATAATCTTGATATAAAAAATCTTGAAATGCAAATATCTGGTGGAGATGCTTTACTTCTTGATGATAACATGAATTTCCTTAAAATGTTATCTGAAAAAATTGGCAAGAGAAACTTAAGTTTAGTCACAACTTCAAAGGGAATAAGAAAAGAAGATATTCAGGAAATATCTTCCTATATTAGTCAATACAATTGTGCATACGATAATCCGTACAAAAATAAAAATCTTAATTATAGAAGTGATGGTTATGTTTCAG
The DNA here is from genome assembly GCA_009786195.1 of Candidatus Saccharimonadota bacterium. Classification (GTDB taxonomy): domain Bacteria; phylum Patescibacteriota; class Saccharimonadia; order Saccharimonadales; family Saccharimonadaceae; genus WQXA01. The sequence goes on along the minus strand of WQTP01000033.1, from coordinate 8,229 downwards.
AGAATCTCCACATAGCAAAGGAATTCTTAAAAAGTGGTATTTCTGTTCAGGCAGAATGCGTTTTAACGAGAGATAATATGCGACCCGAATTATTAAATGACTTATATTTATCATTACATAATGAAGGAATAAATAATTTATTATTAATGCGTATTATTCCTTTTATTGGTAGAAATACGGATCAAGAAAACGTACCTACAAATTTAGAATATAGATCAAGTATAAACGCATTAAGAGAATTAGAGCAAAAATATACCTATCCAAAAATAAATCTAATTTGCTCTTTGAAATATTTGTATCCAGATGAATTAACAGAAAATCCATGTCAAATGTCTAAAAATGTTATGGGACTAACACCTTCTGGAAAACTTTTACTTTCTCCATATGCATTCGGAATAGGAAATAAGCCATTAGATGAATATTTTGAGATAGGCTCTTTAGTAGATAATAAACTATCTCGGTTACTTGAGAATCCCATACGACAAGAAATAATTAAAAGACATGGTGAAAATATCGGACATTGTAAGATACAGTCTTATTTATATTCGAATAAACCTAATTTTATTGACAGAATATTAGATACTACAGACCCATTGTATAAATTGTGATTAAAAAAGTGAACGCTACGGGGGTGCGGACGATTTCTTGTACCAACTCAGGCGCCAGACCGAGGCTCCTGCGATAGGTGTCAGGGCTCAGGTACCCGGGCGGGTACTGTCAAGAATCTTGCGCACTTTTTCCTAGACCCCTACACCGACCATCGGCATGGTCGCCCTTCCGGCAGCGATACGTCCAGATAACGCCTCGAGCCCCACTCGCTGTCGGCGACGTACTTGAGCCTCGCGGCGATCAGCATGAGCGAAACCAGAATTTATTGTATAGTGCTTGTCGATAACGACTGTTTATGAAGTGTCTAAAAAATAACTCTCTAGATTTGTCGCCTCAACCCCCTTTCCTTTTCAAAATTTTACTGATTGTTGAAAAGTGGTAATCATGCTTTCGCCCAATCTCACAGACACCCATTCCTCCTTCAGAGTAGTCGACAATGATCTGCTCTATTGCAAAAGTCAAGGTCTTTTTTCATAGGTATGGTAGGCACTTCTTTCTAACCTATGGTATGCACTTTATAAAATAGTACGGTAAGCAGTTCTTTCAGGATGCAGCATCTGTGGCCAGCCATACCCACTCAGTCTATTCGTTGGATAAGTTGGGGTGTTTATGAACGCTTAGTAATCCGCTACACTTTTTTAGGTTATTGAGAGACAACCTCGATTGTATCCTAGGTTCAGATGACGAAACTGAAATAGGTTTGGGTGTAACTATGGGCATGCCTATTCAACACCAAATAGTTCCGAGATTTGTATCGTCGTCGTGCAACCGAACTCCCTTAGCACTAATACTGAGAGCGAATCTGCACACCATGTCTTATCAGCGCTCGTTGAATCGTGTCTCTACTCACCCCAAGCTTCACACCGACTTGAACTAAGGTAAATCCTGACTCGTATATCCTCACTGCTTCATCAGCTTGATCGTTGCTTAGCAGAACCTTTGATACTGTCACCCCGTTTCGTCTCAGTACGTTGCTAATCGTTTGTCTGCTACATGCGAACTTGCTAGATATCTCTTTTGTTGTCAACCGATTCTCGGTGTAATCCATGATCATCTCACTAATCTCATCTTGGCTAAAGCTTCGTTTTTGCCGATGCTTTATCTCGCACACAACCTCTACACCATTAGGTAGTTCATTCCGAAAAACCTTCTCAGCTGTACTACAATGCTTTTCGATAAAAGAGCAATCCGTGCTATTATTGTTTCGCTGGCGTGCAAAGTGATCGCTAGCCCGAGCATAATTGTTTAAGTCCACCTCACCAATCGCCACCAAAGTTCATTGTCAGAATATTTCCAGTTGTTCCAAGGTTGTTTTTAGCGCCTCTGCACCCTGCCAGTAAAACACCAAAATAAAGTGTTTAGAATAGTATATTAATCACGCGGCGTGTTAGCCATACCAGTTTCAGAAATCAGATTAAAGTAAACGCTAAATTTAATGTTCGGGTAAATCTCATTTAAATCAGCGATTATGTTATCCGCGATTCGTTGTTGGTTCGGTCGCTCGATGGCAATTATTTCCATTATGTAATCAATATTAATCAAATCTATACCTTCCACGAACACAGTTTCAACGCCACCTTCATCGGTCGGGATTTCTGGCGTGTTTAACGCTTTTGCGACAACACTTTTAATATTTTTAGCAACCGAATCGACCAATTCTTGTTTTTTGTTGGGTAATGAGTAGATTTTCACTAATGCCATGCGAATATTTTACCATAAAGTATGGTAGAATATAAGTAGAGTACAGATATGAGAGCAATATTAGCATCATCAGGTTTTAACGCGCCCGAAACAGTGCAAAAATGCATCCAGTTTGTTGACAAACCCGCCGCGGAAATTAATTTTGCCATTATCAACGAAGCGATGATTGTTGAACCCGGCGATCACCGCTGGTTTTTTGAAGACATTGATGGTATACGGAATAATTTTGGTGGAAAAATAGAATTAGTTGATATTCAAGCACTTGATATCAACGAAACGGAAAAACGCCTAAAAAACGCGGATGTAATTTTTGTGACTGGCGGGAATACAGATTATTTAGCGACTGTTTTTGAAAAAACGGGATTTATTAAAATCTTATCAAAGTTATTAAAAACCAAAGTGTATGTTGGTAGTTCGGCGGGATCATGTGTTCTGGGCCATCGTCCGAGCCACAAAACTTTTACCGATGTTTATATGGAAGCACAATACACCGATAAATATCCAGAACTACTAGATATAGAAATTTTACCACATCTGCATAATCCGTATTTTAATACCAAGGATGGTAACTGGATTATCGAAGATTCCAGAGTTGCTAAAGTGCCAGTTTATGTTATATCTGACGAAGCAGCGGTCGTAGTTAATGATAATGAAATTTCATTGATCGGTAAAGATTACTTAAAATTAGAAAAAGGCGAAATAGTCGAAAGGGGTTAAAAACTAAAACCTTTAACTAAAACCAAAAAATGATGTATAATGAAATAGTTAACAATTTTTAAGGAGGAAAACAATGCCAATTTGGGGTTGGATAATCATAGCTGTCGTTGGTCTGCTCATCATCATGACCATCGGCATATATAACGGTTTAATAAAACTGCGCGTGCGCGTCGACGAAGCGTGGAGCGATATCACGGTTCAACTGAAACGTCGAGCGGATTTAATACCGAATTTGATCGAAACAGTCAAAGGTTACGCCAAACATGAAAAAGGTGTTTTCGAAGAAGTCACCAAAGCACGCGCGGCTATCATGTCGGCTGCCAAAGAGGGTCCGGCCGCCGCTGCTAAAGCTGAAAATCAATTCGAGGGTGCGCTGAAATCACTGTTCGCGGTGGCGGAAAACTATCCCGACCTGAAAGCCAACCAGAATTTCATGCAGTTGCAGGGTGAAATCACCGACACTGAGGATAAAATCCAGGCTTCTCGCCGCTTTTATAACGGCGGTGTGCGTGATTTAAATACTAAAATTCAGACTTTCCCGAGCAACATCTTTGCCAGTATTTTTGGTTTCAAACAACGCGAATTCTTTGAAGTAGAAGATCGCGCAGCTATCGAAGAAGCGCCAAAAGTCTCGTTTTAATAGAGAAAAGAAGGACTGCCCAAATTAATGTATAAAGCCATCAGTGCCAACAAACGTAACACTGTCGTCATTATGGCGGTGTTCCTGTTAATTATTGGCGGGTTGGGGGCGTTGGCCGGTTATATTTATCAGGACTGGGGAGTGACCGTCGCGGTCGTGGTGATTGCGTCGATTTACGCGCTGGTTCAGTTTTTCCTGGCCAGTCATGAAGCGTTGGCGATTAATGGTGCTCGCGAAATTGAAAAACGCGATGCGCCGGAACTTTATCGCATTGTCGAAAATCTGGCGATTACCGAAGGTCTGCCAATGCCGAAAGTTTATATCATGCAGGATCCTTCGCCGAATGCTTTCGCCACTGGGCGCAATCCACGGACGGCCTCGGTGGCGGTGACGACTGGTCTGATGGAGATTATGAACAAACGCGAACTGACGGCTGTCCTGGCGCACGAAATGGGCCACGTTAAAAATTACGATATTTTGGTCAATATGGTGGCGTTTGGACTGGTTGGGGCGATCGGTATGTTGGCTGATCTGTTGGTGCGGATGCTCTTTTCCAGCAAGAGTGATCGTGATAACAAAAATCCCGCCCTGATGATTTTTGGGTTGGTCGGTTTGATTTTAGCGCCGATTGCGGCGACCCTAGTGCAACTAGCGATTTCTCGTCAACGCGAATATTTGGCCGATGCGTCGGGTGCTCTTACGACGCGCGATCCGGAGGCGTTAGCGGCGGCGTTGGAAAAATTAAAAACTCACGGTCGACCAATGGAGAAGCAAAATCGCTCGACTGCCTCAATGTTCTTTTCTAATCCGTTAAAGAAAGCCAGCGGGCTATTTCGCACTCATCCGCCGCTGGACGAACGAATCAAGCGCCTGCGCAAGAACGCTACGAGGATGTAATGTCAAAGAAAGGGAAAAAGAAAAAACCGTTCGTTCTATTCAGACCGATTTTTGCTGTGGGTCGATTTTTTCGCGATATTTGGCGAAGAATGGTGAAACGTCAGCGGGATTTTCTATCGCGGCGACCGCACCGCAGTTTTTATTTAACTCCGCCCGATAAAACGCGACGGGCGATCGGTATAAGGAAATATTTTGCTTTTTCTGGTGAAGTTTGGAATTTGATTTGGAAAAACAAACGTTTATTTATCAAATTTATCGCACTCTACGCACTACTTTCAACAGTAATTATTGGTTTGATGAGTCAGGAAAATTTCGCGGCGCTGCGCAACGCGCTGAACGAAGTGCCGAATTTGGGTTTTTTCAATAAATATTCGACATTACTATCGAACGCCATGTCTGGTGGATCAGTTACAACCGACGCTGGTCAGCAGATTTTGTCGGCTCTGTTGTTTCTCTACGGTTGGTTGACGCTGATTTGGTTGCTCCGACGCATTGTTAGTGGCGATGGTCAGAAATTAAAATTACGTGATGGTCTCTACACTGGTGGCGCGCCGGTGCTCGGTAGCGTAGTTATTTTAATACTTATCCTAATCCAGTTATTACCATTTGCGCTAATGTTGCTCGCTTATGCCAGCGTGACGGCTGTTGGTTGGATTAACACTGGTATTCAAATCGAAAACATGGCGGCATGGTGCGCGCTAGCGGTAGCGGCGGTGATGACACTTTATTGGATATGTTCGTCGCTGATTGCTCTGGTGATCGTAACGCTGCCGGGTATGTATCCATTCCGCGCCATGCGAGCGGCTGGTGATTTGGTGATTGGACGTCGCCTGAAATTAGTGTTGCGCCTGCTATTTATGATGTTGCCGTTGATACTAATGTGGTTAGTAATTTTGATTCCAGCGGTATTGATTGATGATTGGTTGAAACTGACTTGGCAGCCGCTAGTGCCGATCACTACTCTGATTTTGTCGACACTGACTATTGTTTGGTGCGCGACATATATTTACCTTTTATATAGAAAAATGGTCGATGATCCGACGCCGCCCATTGGACGACCAAAGAAATCAACCAAAACTAAAGCGAAAAGGAAATGAACGATGCGTAATATCCTAATCACTATTAGTATGATCACCATTCTCGCCCTAGCTGGCGGTGGCGGTTCTAGTTCCGGAGGTGGCGGGGGAGGTGGTGGTGGCGGTGGATTTAGTTCAGGTTCTGGTTCAAGCAGCGAACATGAGGACCCGTGCGCCGACCTGTCCGGCCAGGAGAAAAAAGACTGTCAGGATAAGCAAACCCGGATCGCTATCATAGCTATTAGCGCCGCCGCTGTTTTTTGTGTATTCGTCATAGTAGTTGTGGTTCTTGACAGTCATAAGAAAAACCAAAAAAACAAAAACGCCGCCTCTAACGTACCACCTGAAATTGTCGAAAAAACGAGCGAAATTTTCCGTCGTTATCAGGCGGATTGGTCGAAAAACGATGCTCAAGCTATGCGCACCTACATGACGCCCGAATATCACCACCGCGCTGAATTGATGATTAGGGCGCTCGAAGAACAGGGGCGACGAAACGAAGTGCGCGATCCTGATCCCGGATGCTTGATCCAAACCAGCGACATGGCGGATTCTTTGGATATTAAATTCAATAATGCTTCTGCTGATGATGTGTTGATAGATGATCGCACGAATCAAATTCTAAAGCAAGACAAAGTTATTTTTAGCGAAACTTGGACCTTTAATAAAGGAAAAAACGGCGAACTGAAACTGGCGAGCACCAAACCAGAAACAGTTCGCGAAAAAATGCTGGTCAATAGTATGCGCGAGTTCGCGACGCAACACAAACTGGAATATTTCCCAGATTGGGGCACGCTGACCCTGCCGACGCGCGGTGTGATTTTTGATCGAGGTGGTTTCAATAAATCCGACATTAACAATTACATGATTGGCGAATCCGGCGGTCAATTGATCCAGATGTATTCGTATACGCCGAATGTTGATGTCCAGGTGAACAACAAACCGTACCCAATTTACCTGGTTGGTCAAATTGCTGTGCCGGGAAAAAATTACGGCGGAATTATTGTGATGAAGAACAAACTGTTGGATCGTAAACCAAAGGGTTACCAGAAATATGATCTGGAGTGGGCGGATTTCAATAAAAAGTACGACGTTTTCGCCACCGATATCGATAAAATCACCAGTTTTGAACTACTTCACCCCAGTTACATGACGTTTTTGCACGATCAAATCAATCTCGATTTCACACTCGAAGTGGTCGATAATATTATCTACTTTTATACAAAAGTCGATACTAATGTCAAAAATTACGAAACTCTGCTCCAAGTTCTACTTCGCGCGCATAAAGAACTCAAAATGTGATAGAATGATGTTACTGTGAAAAGTATTTTAGTTCTAAACAGCGGCAGCTCGACGTTGAAGTTTTCATTAATTGACGAAGAGGCGCACGAGGTGCTGATATCTGGCATGGCAGAGGAATTGGGTACTTCTCGAGCGTGCTTTATCGTGAAATTGGACGGCGAAAAACAACAAATACCCACGCCGAACGACGATCACACAGACGCGGTTCGGCGAGTGTTTGACGAACTCGAAACGCGCGGTCTAAAAGAATCCGTACAAGCGATCGGGCATCGCGTGGTGCATGGCGCCGAGCAGTTTACTGGTTCGGTGATTATCACCGAGGATGTGATCAAGGCCGTGGAGGCCGCCACGCCCTACGCACCCCTGCACAATCCGCCCAACATTATCGGTATTCGTGCAGCTCAAAAAGTCATGCCCGACCTGCCGCAAGTGGCGGTTTTCGACACGGCTTTTCATCAAACTTTGCCGGATTATGCTTATCGTTACGGTGTGCCGAACGCCTGGTACAGCGAACATGGTGTGCGACGTTACGGTTTTCACGGTACGAGTTATCGTTTCGTGGCGCAGGCGGCGGCCAAAAAATTGGGGTTGGAGCTCGAGGATAGCGCCTTTGTCATCGCGCATTTGGGCAGCGGCGCCAGCGTCGCGGCCGTCCTGAACGGTCAGAGCGCTGATACTTCGATGGGTTTTACACCGCTGGAAGGCCTAGTGATGGCCACACGTTCGGGCGATGTTGATCCGGCCGTGGTGCCATTTATGATGAAAACTTTGGACAAATCGGCCGATGAGATTTTGGATATTCTAAACAAGGAAAGTGGCCTGCTCGGTCTGGCGGAATTCAGCAGCGATACTCGCGATCTCGAAGTTGCTATGACGGCCGGCGACACTCGCGCCAAGTTAGCGCTGGAGGTTTTTGCTTTTCGCGTCGCCAAGTATCTCGCCGCCATGATGGTGTCACTGCCGCGCGTCGACGCAATCATCTTTACGGCGGGCATCGGCGAAAATATGGCGATCACGCGACAACTGATCATGCAGCACTTGACTGTCTTTGGCTATCGTTTGGATCCAAAACTAAACGCCAAAATGATCGGACGAGAGGGTATAGAGGGTGTGATATCGGCCGCCGATACACCGACAGTTTTGACTATTAAAACCAACGAAGAATTGATGATCGCACTTGATACAGCGAAACTAGTGCAAAATTTGATACAATAGAAGAGTGAAAAGTTTAAACGACGCTCGCGAACGCGCTGCTAAATTGCGCCAACTGATCAATGATTATCGCTA
>WQTP01000032.1 GCA_009786195.1 Candidatus Saccharimonadota bacterium | reverse complement strand
GGGGGGGGTATTAGAGGATGTGTGTTTTTGTTCTATTCCCATATATGTACACCCTATAATAGCATATTCGACTTAAGAATGAAAAGTCACAATCTTGTGACGACCATTTACGCGACTTTGTCGGACTCTTTAGGTTGCGCCTCTTTGGGCTCGGCTGCCTTTTTCTCAGGGGCAGGCTTCTTGGCGGTTTTCTTGGCCAACATTTCTTGGTGCTCTTTGGCTTTCTTCATGCGTGCGGCGAATCGATCAACGCGACCTTCGGTGTCGATAATCTTTTCTTCACCGGTGAAGAACGGGTGGCTGGCGCTCGAAACGTGAATCTTGACGAGCGGATACTCATGATCGTCCTCCCATTTGATAGTTTCAGTAGTAGGAGCAGTCGATCTGGTCAGGAAAGAAAAACCAGCGGCTTCATCCATAAAAACAACCAAACGATAATCTGATGGGTGTAAATCTTTTTTCATACGGGAGATATTGTATATTAACAGAGCAGGAAAGTCAACAGGTTCATGGAATGATTATGCTGCAAGGTTGAACGTTGCCCACCGTTGTGACGCTACAATTTTTGAGCATGATGTCCAACTTGGATGTCAAATCGCTAATTTTTACAGCTCGATCTTTCCAGTCGTCTCTTTCGGTAGTGAGTGTGCTAATTTGTTTGATCAATTCTTCGTTTCTCTTCTTGTAATCTTCAATAGTTTTAAGGTTTTCTTCGTTTTTACCCGATAGATCTTCGATCTTGCCGTTCAGACCATCGTATTGACCAGCCGTGGTATTTTCGGTAGTAGCGCTAGTCGATAATTCATCCTCGAGTTGTTGAATTTTGGCTTTGGCATCAGCTAAAGCATCAGCGTTCTTATTATTTTCGAGATAAAAATAAATTGTTCCACCAATACCAGCAATCGCTAGAATGAAGAAAATGATTGTGAGGAGTGAAATAGTTACGCGCTTGACTGGTTTATCTGGTTTAACTTTGGTCGGCGGAGTAAGTGTATCATTTTCGGTGGATTTGATAATCGGTTTGGTCGTTGTTTCAATCTTGTCAGCAGTATCGTTAGTCACCATATCCTTTAAGAAATCTCCCGTGTTGCTACTGTCGTTATCCGCTAAAATACCATCGGATGCAAGAGAATCATCGATCGCTTGATTACCGCTCGGCATGTCAGCATCATAATTCGGGCTGATACCGTCAATCGACAGGGGTGCTTTGGTCGTCTGTTCAACATCAATTTTAACAGCGTCACTATCGTCAGCTGCAAAATTATCGGCTGCGTTATCAGTCTGCAACGAATCATCAGTCGGCGGATCCGCTGAGGCTGGTTCAAATGGATTATTGTTCATTTTTTCCCCACCTTGAGTTATAATTTGTTAATGTTTAAATTGTAACAAAGTTTTTTCGCGAGTGCAAGTGTTTCATCATGCTACGCGCTCCCTATTGACCCAAATGGACTTTTGCGCTACAATACTCGCTGTAACAAATTTTAATGAATCAGTTTTCCGCGAAAAACTCCTGATACTAGGGGCGGAAAATGAAGGGAAGGAGTTCTGATGTCAGAAATTGACATTAAAAAACTATTCGAGGCTGGTGCGCATTTTGGTCACAAAACGTCGCGCTGGAATCCGAAAATGGCCGCGTTTATTCACAGCAAACGTGGTGATGGTCACATTATTAACCTGGAAAAGACAGTCGAACAGCTCGAGGCGGCGCTGACTTTCTTGACCGCAACGACGAAAACCGGCCGACAAGTATTGTTCGTCGGTACCAAAAAACAAGCTCGCGACATCGTGCGCACGGCCGCCGAATCGACTGGACAACCGTTCGTGACTGAGCGTTGGTTGGGTGGTATGTTGACCAATTCAGCGACCATGTTGTCCCAGATTAAAAAACTTAAACTACTCGAAAAGCGCATGGCGAGCGGCGAGTTGGCCAATCGCTATAACAAACTCGAAGTACAACGTTTTCAGGAAGAAATTGACGCGTTGAACGTCAAATATGGCGGTATTAAAGACATGCGCGGTCGCCCGGCTGCGCTATTTATCATTAGTGCTACCGATGATCGCAATGCCGTCGCTGAAGCTATTAAACTGAATATCCCAGCGGTAGTAATTTGTGATACTAACGCAAATCCAACGAATATTGATTACCCAATTCCGGCCAACGATGATGCGATCGCCAGCATCCAGCTGATTACTGATTATGTCACCGAAGCGGTGCGCGAGGGTGTAAATGCTGCGCCGAAAAAAGAAGACAAACCAATCGCCAAACCGACAGCGATGGCGGCTGTAACTGAGGAAACTAGTAAAAAGGAGGAAAAATAAATGGCGGTTGATATCGAACAAGTGAAAAAATTAAAAGAACTAACCGGCGTTGGATTGACTGATGCGAAGAGAGCGCTCGAAGAAGCTGACGGCGATTTCGACAAAGCATTAACGGCGATGCGCGAGAAGGGTTTAACCAAAGCCGAAAAACGCGGCGAGCGCGAAGCGCGCGAGGGCCTGATCGAGGCCTATGTTCACAGTGGTCGCATCGGCGTGCTGCTCGAGCTCAATTGTGAAACCGATTTTGTGGCGAAAACCGACGAATTCAAGGGATTGGCGCACGATTTAGCGTTGCAAGTGGCGGCGATGTCGCCGAAATGGATCGCGATGACTGACATTCCTGAATCAGAAATCACCCGGAAACGCGAAGAACTCTTGTCAGCGGCCAAAACTGACCCGAAAAATGTGTCAAAGCCGACCGATGTCCTTGACAAAATCATCCAGGGTCAATTGGACAAATATTTCGACGAATTAGTGTTGATGCAACAAACGTTTTGGAAAGACGGCGAAACCCGCATCAACGATTTGATGAAACAAACCATCGCCAAACTCGGCGAAAACATCGTGGTGCGACAATTCCGGCGGATTGAACTTGGTGTTAGCGAATAGGTGTGTAAATAAGCATTTAGGGGGGGGGTCAACTATTCATCTTGAATCTGCTATACTTTACACATGACACTAGAGATCCCAAAATCCAAAATCATATTCGCTTTTGATGGTGATAATACATGTTTCCAGTCCGAAAAGGCTATTTCGTCATATTGTCGTGGAAAAGGAATAGTGTTATCGCCCGAAGCTGAACAGGCAATCGCTATCGGCACCAGAGACAACCAAGAAGCAAACGACTTCCTAGACAACCACATCGGCAAAGTCAACAGTTGGCTGCCCGAGATGCCAGGTTGTAAAAAAACTCTACACTTTTTGCGAGATCATGGAATCATAACTGCTCTGTTGACACGTCGCGGGTCTGATATTTATCCAGACGCCGAAGAACTAACACTGAAATATATCAAAGATCATGAGTATCCGTTTGACTTCGCCTGGTTCGGTATCAAAGATAAAGCAGAATTCTGTCGCGAAAATCCCAACATCATGTTATTGGTTGACGATTCAATCGCAACCTGCGAAAACACACAAGCGGCTGGAACATCGGCGATTGTTTTTAACTCTAGGCTAAATCGTGACATACCCACCAGTTGCCCAAGAATAGAAACATGGTGGCCCCAGGGGCGAACCATGTTGGCTACCATAGCCCTGCAGGAAGTATTCAAGAGAGCAGCATAGTGCAGTTGGTATAAATCAACTACTAGATCAGGCTGCTTGATTTTCCGCAATCTCTTCAATGCGTCTTTGAACAACATCGACTTGTTCAGGAGGCGTAGAAGCGCCGGCGGTGATGCCGACTGATTCTACACCTGCAAACCAATCAGAGTCAAGCTCATCCAGTGATTCTATATGGTGAGTGTTACAAGATTCAGAACAAAGCTTGGCTAGCGCATTAGTATTTGATGATTCATGCCCGCCAATTACAATCATTATATCCACAGTTTTGGCTAACTTGATAGCAGCCTCTTGTCGTTCACGAGTGGCATCACACCTAGTATTGTGAATTTCTGGTGTGATTCCTCTTGCTTTCAGTGCAGTAATAATAGCATCAAAGGCCTCAGCAGTTTGAGTAGTCTGAGATACAACACCAACTAAATCATCATTTTCGAAACTCTCAGGTAGATCATCGGGAGTTTGCACCACAATAGCCCTACTGCCGGCACGCGCCATAATACCCACAACCTCTGGATGCTCCCGCTCACCAACAACGACGATAGTGTGCCCAGATTCGTTAAGGTCGGCTACAATTCCATAGGTTTTGAGAACATTTGTACACGTAGTGTCTACGGCGGTTAAGCCTTTGCCTTGGACCGCCGCAATAGTTTCTGGCGTAACGCCATGTGCACGAAGAAGAACAGTGCCGGTGTTTTCACTGATATCATCAACAGAATGAACCAAGATAACTCCTCGTTCTTGAAATTCCTTAACAGTTTGTGGATTATGAGTCATCATTTCCAACATATAAATAGGATTTCCACTAATAATACTCTGCCTAATTGCCTCGCTGGCCATTTCTAGGGCTCGATTGATTCCGTGACAGGTACCAGCACGTTCAGCAAGTTTGATTTCCATAAAACATTATCTCCTTAATAATTAACTAACTCACACATTAAATAATTTTATCCAACGTAACTTTCGGCCAGTAGGAATAAGCATCGCCGTTTTCGGCGAGTTCTTTCCTTAAATCATCGACGCTTATCCATTTGAAATCTGTCGCCTCGTCTTTGTTGATGACAGGGTCTTTGTCGTAGCGCCCGACCCAAACGTGTAGATATTCGTGTTCTATCAGACCGTTGTTGACTTTTATTTTGTAAATCAACTGTGTTTTTTCGGTCAATTCACAATCGAAACCCATTTCTTCCTTCAATCGCCTGTGCACAGCGTGGTCCAAACTCTCGCCCAATCTGGGGTGGCTGCAGCAAGTATTAGCCCACAGCCCGCCCGAATGATATTTCTGGGGGTGTCGTTTCTGCATCATCAATTCGCCCTTTGAATTGAAAACGTATATCGAAAACGCTCGATGTAATTTACCGTCCTTATGCACTTGCAACTTTTCGCCGCTGCCTATTTGGTTGTCATTTTCGTCCACTAATATAATGTTGTCCATGCTAGTATTGTCTCATGGGGGGGGGTATTGTCAAGTGTTTTGGCAACCGTAACTTTGTGTTAAAATAGTGACACTATGGATACATCAATTTACACGCAAAAGTTCGCCGCGGTGGTAGCGCACTTCGTTGAAGAAACTAAAAAAATTCGTACTGGTCGAGCGCATCCCGACATGTTGAATGGGGTGGTGGTCGATGCTTATGGCACGAAAATGCCACTCAATCAAGTCGCCAGCGTTAGCGCGCCAGAACCGTCGCAAATTTTAGTGACGCCGTTCGATCCGCAAAACATCGCGGCGATTTCGGCGGCGATTCGTGAGAATAAGAGTCTCGGACTCAACCCGAGTGACGATGGTCGCAATGTGCGCGTGCCGATTCCAACCCTGACCGAAGAACGTCGACGCGATATCGTGAGATCCTTGAATGAAAAGGTCGAAGAAGCTCGCATCGCGCTGCGCAACGTCCGCGAAGATGCGCGCAAAGCCGCCAAAGTCAAAAAAGAAGCCAAAGAAATCTCCGAAGATGACCTAAAACGTATCGAAAAATCCATCGGCGACGACATCGCCGAGCACAATGCTAAAATCGACGCTACTGCCAGGGAAAAAGAGGCAGAGATAATGAAGGTTTAGGGTGCACATTGATTATAATAGTATGTCCAAACAAAAACACTTCCAATCAAAACTATCTCGCATATCAGGTTCGAACTATGCCGATGTTCTAAGTCGTGCACGCACAATCTATGCTGTTTACAGGCGAAAAACAAAACGCAACCCCTATGTCCGCAGCCCTTATTTCAAAAAGGACAAAATTTTTTTAAGTCGATTTTGGTCGCATATCATGGAAAAGCGAATCAATCCGCGCACTAAACGCCTGAAATACTACGCTTGTTGTTTAGATTTGTTGGGTAACTCAACCTGCGAACCAACCATTAAACCCGATCCGGGCGACGCGAACCGACGCTTTTATAGATTTTATGGTAGGAGTGCAGACGGATATGAATTTATTGTTCAAGTGGTAGAAGAAATCAAGACCGGTAACAAATTCCTTATCTCGTGCTTTCCGCCGGGTCATCGAGAATGAAAAAGAAAAATCTCACGCGTGGTAGTGTATAAACTACATGTGAGATTCTTCATTCGACAGGCAAGCATTCGCTTACCTGTTAACAATTGTAGCAAAAAACGCGGTTTGTGTCAATGCGCTCGTGGTGGTAGTGGCGGGGCTGCTTCAATTCTTGCCCGTCGTCATTTACCGCAACTAATCATTTGTGCTAAAATAGTTCTTAAGGCTAGTTTAAGCAAGGGAGGAATATGGACTTAGCTTGGTGGCAAATTGTTTTGGGCATAATTGTTGGGTTGTTCCTGTTAATGATATTGGTGATTATTCACGAATTGGGGCACGCATGGGCGGCTGTGAGAAACGGTGTTAAGGTCGAAGAATTCGGTCTGGGTTTTCCGCCGCGGGCGAAAATTCTTGGTAAGTATAAGGGTACGTTGATTACTCTGAACTGGTTGTTGCCTCTGGGTGGTTTTTGTCAAATGAAGGGCGAATCCGACGATGCTAAAGAAAAAGGTTCGTACGGTGCAGCGTCGTTTTGGGGTAAAACCAAAATTTTGTTTGCGGGTGTATTGATGAATCTGATAGCCGCGATGATTATTTTCACGATTTTGGCCTGGATAGGATTACCAAAAATTTTTCCTAATCAATTCGCATTAGTTGGTGATAACGATGGTCAGCATGGTACGGTCGAAATTGCAGGGGTAGTAGAAGGTTCACCAGCGGAAAAAGCTGGGCTAAAGAAAGGTGATTTAATCACTAGTGTCGCTAACACAGAGGTTGAATTTTCTACCCAAGTGCCAGATTTAACCAAAAGTAACGCTGGTGAAGAAATCAGTATCGAATATAAGCGTGACGTCGAATTACGCACCACTTCAACAGTGTTGAACAAGGATAACACCGCGCAGGGTTATCTCGGTATTCAAACTCAGCAAAAAGATTTCGCTACCATCAAAGCAACGTGGAGTGCGCCGCTGGTGGGTGTCATTGATACTTTTCAATTCATTGGTGCGACATTTGCGGGTCTCGGCGATATGTTAGGTAATTTATTCGGTGGGTTATGGGGATTGATGACTGGTGGTGGCGAAGCAGCGCAACAGCGAATCAACATAGCTGGCGAATCGGTGGCCGGTCCGGTGAGTATTCTCGGGGTGATTTTCCCGAATGCGCTCGCGGCGGGACCAGTAACGTTACTATGGATCATGGGTGTGATTAGTTTGACACTGACGGTTATGAATATTTTACCGATCCCCGGATTGGATGGTGGACGGTGGTATTTGACAGCTGGTTTTAAACTGTTCAAGAAAAAACTGACCAAAGAAAGAGAAGGTTTAATTAACGGAATCGGCATGATGATTTTATATGGATTGATTATCATTATTACTATATCCGATATTTGGAAGATGTTTTGATATGGAAACAATAATCGCTTGGATTATTATTTCTGTCGGTTTAGCTGGCGGGATTTTTGGTCCGATTTTGACCAGAAAAAAAACCAAATTAGTCGCTTGGTACGTCGTGGGCTGGGTCGGTTGGTTTTTCTTTGCGACAGTGTCCAGCATGTTTGTATTAGCGTTTATTAACTTAATCATTGATGAAAAAACACTATCTGGCACAACTATTACAACCGTTATTGATGCATTGATGTATCTAACGATGTTTGGATTTATGATTTGGCTACCTTGGCGACGATGGAAAACTGGCGAAAAAGGTAAATCTCTCAAAAAAGGTGCAACTCGAAAATTCATCCTAAAGATTTCTGGTTTAGATCGTCGACCAACCCTGGATGATGTCAAGAAATTTGCATCATTCTTCCCCTTGTATTTTGTCACTAATTTAGCTGTTAGTATTGTGTTAGCACTGTTAGTCAGTAAAGAAATTATGGAACAAGAACAAAATGTTGGTTTTTCGACAACCGGTAACACACCCTTATCACTAATACTGATTTTCCTTTGTTTGGTGGTTTTAGCACCACTGTTTGAAGAAATGTTGATCCGCGGTGTGCTGTTTTCGAAATTGCGCGAAAAACTAAAATTTTGGCCAGTAGCCCTGTTGACGGCTAGCATATTTGCGCTGATTCACGGTCAATTCAACGTTGGTGTTATGACTTTTATTCTAGCACTTTACGCAGCTTTTTTGCGAGAGAAAACAGGGGCGATTTGGAGTGGAATGATGTTGCACATGATGCAAAATTTAATCGCTTTTGTTGTATTGTTCTTAACGTAAGTTGTTTATTTGCCGAGTTAATGATAGAATATCCGTGATGAAATGTGAATTTCTGAGTTATTACTTGCCGACGCCGGTTCGCCGGTAGACTTATATTTTTATTTATTAGAAAACTCAGTAAATTTAACAGAGGAGGAATAATGAAAAGAACAGAACTATTTACCAAAACGAGTAAAACTACCCCAGCGAGTGAGGTGGCGAAAAACGCACAATTATTAATTCGAGCGGGTTATGTGCATAAGGAAACGGCTGGAGTGTATGCTTATTTACCGCTCGGCCTAAGGGTACTCGAAAAGATTAAAGGGATTGTGCGTGAAGAAATGGATGCTATCGGCGGGCAGGAAGTGTTGATGACAACTTTGCAACCGCGTGATGTTTGGGAAAAAACCAACCGTTGGGATGATGCGGTAGTTGATAATTGGTTTAAAACTAAACTAAAAAATGGCACTGAACTGGGTGTCGGTCTGACACATGAAGAACCGATTGTCGATGCGTTGACCCCATATGTTGATTCTTATAAAGATTTACCCTTGTACATTTATCAGATTGGTACAAAGTTCAGAAATGAATTGCGCGCCAAATCAGGTATTTTGCGCGGTCGAGAGTTTGTGATGAAAGATATGTATAGTTTTGCACGCACTCAAACCGAACACACTGAGTTGTACGAAAAGGCGGCAACGGCTTACACGAAAGTTTACGAACGGGTTGGTATTGGTGCAGAAACTTACCGAGCAGCAGCTGATGGTGGATATTTTACTGATAAGTACAGCGACGAATATCAAATGTTAAGTGATATTGGTGAAGATACGGTGTTGCACGTGCCAGAAACTGATTTATGGTATAACGAAGAAATTGCACCATCAAAAGCGCCAAAAATTATCACACATGAATCAGAACAACCGATGGAAATGGTTGAGGGTAGGGGACTGATTGGTGTTGAACCCCTGGCCAAGTTTTTGAAAATTCCAGTCGAAAAAACAACCAAAACTATGTTATACGAAACTGATGGTGGTAAAATCGTAGCAGCGGCGGTACGTGGTGGTTATGAAATTAACGAAATTAAACTTAGAAAAATTCTGAACGTCAAAACACTAAAATTGGCCGATGAAGCAACAGTGCGACGGGTGACTGGCGCTGAAATTGGTTATGCTGGGTTGTTGAATTTATCAAAGGAAGTTCGAGTAATTATCGACGAATCGTGCGCAAGTCGAACGAATTTTGAGATGGGATCTAATCAGACTAACACACACACAATTAACGTTAACTGGGGTCGAGATTTACCTTTACCAAAGGAGTTTTATGATATCAAAATGGCACGACCAAACGATATTCATCCCGACTCAGGTAAAGTTTACAAAGCTCACCGCAGCATCGAAGTCGGCAACATTTTCTCGTTAGAGAGTAAGTATTCTGATGCGCTCGATCTTTACTACGTCGATGAGAACGGTGAACGCCAATCGATTATTATGGGATGTTATGGTATCGGTGTGTCGCGCATCATGGGTGCTATTGTCGAAAAATTTGCCGATGCAAAAGGTCTGATTTGGCCAGAAAACATCGCTCCATTCAAAGTTTACTTAATTAATGTTGGAACAGATGAGAATGTTGTTAAAATAACAACAAAACTGTATTTGGATTTATCCAAAATGGGCATCGAAGTGCTATGGGATGACCGTGATGTGCATCCAGGTGAAAAATTCGCTGACGCTGACCTACTTGGTATACCACACCGGGTAGTAGTTAGTCCAAAAACCATCCAAAATGATATGGTCGAATACAAAGCACGGACTTCTGATCAAGCAACGGTTTTAACAATGGCGGAATTATGCAAAAAAGTGTCTTGCATTTAATGATTGCACGTGCTACAATCGTTGTCCGCAAAATTTTCACTAAGAGGAGATTTTATGAGAAAACAATTTAAATTAACCATTCATGGTAAGCGTGAATTAGAAGAAGAGTTAGAACAACTCATCGACAGTCGTAGCGATATTGCTGATCGTATCGCTGAAGCGCGCAGTTTTGGGGATTTATCGGAAAATACTGAATACGCAACAGCGCGCGAACAACAGAGTCGTGCTGAAGCGCGGATTTCTGAGATTGAAGAAATTTTAGCTGGGGCAGAAATTATCGGGGCTGATAAAACTGATAATATTATTGGTTTGGGCGACACGGTAGCGCTAAAGTTTGGCCGAACGACGACTGAATACATAATTGTCGGTGCTGTCGAAGCTGATCCGATGAATGGTAAAATTAGTAACGAATCACCACTTGGTGCTCAATTAATCGGTAAAAAAGTCGGTGAACACGTCACTATTGACACGCCAAAAGGCAAGACGAGCTATGAAATCGTCGAAGTTGATGGCTAAATTTAATCATCACGATCATAACAACTAACAGAATTTTCTTCAGCACGTCTACAACTACTATTCTCATCGATAAAACCATGAAAAGTTATAATAGCGAAACCAACCAAAATAACACCAAACAACAAACAAGCGGCTTTTTTGAGAACCTCTTTTTTAATTTTTTCCTCATGTAGAGTTGGAATAATATCCGTGGCAGCGATATAGATAAAGAAACCAGCCACAATACCAAGCATCGGTGTTAGTGATACATCGTAAGCATTGCCAAGCACAAAGAAAATCACCGCTGCGATAACTGTAGCGGCAGAACTCATTAAATTAATAAGTAGAACTCTGACGCGATCGACACCAATATCCAACATCAAACCGAAATCACCAATTTCTTGAGGAATCTCGTGAGCTGCTACTGCCAAAGTAACGATAATCCCACTACCAGGTGAAATCAAAAAACCAGCCGCGATAGCTAGGCCATCGATGAAATTATGCACGCTGTCGCCAATAACGATTAATGGCAAAATGGGATTAATTTTCTTGCCCTTATCAGTATGATTGTGAAACCAGCGTACAACACTTTCCAAGAGAAAAAAGAATAACAAACCAATCAAAGTGTATATCATCACCCTGCGCGAATCGCTGCCGCCTTCGATGGCTTCGGGCAAGAGGTCGATAAAAGCTGCTGCAAGCAACGCGCCAGCTGCAAACGGTGTGGCGTACCGAGCAAAAATCCTAGACCAAGATTTCTTGATGAGTAATAAAATACCACCGATTAGTGAAAATATCCCACCAATGAACGAAAAAAGAATTACCAAGACTAGATTAGACTCCATATCTCATCTCCTTAAAAGTTAATCTACTTGTATTATTTTAATATATTAGGTATACTTATTGCAAATTATTTGCAATAAGGAGGGAATAATGCAAGAAAATGAATGGCGTTTTCGGGAAGAACTGCGGAAAACTGGACTTCGATTAACACGTAATCGACAGCGAATTTTTGAAGTTTTAAAACACGCTAATCGACCCTTAGCGATCAAACAAATTACTGAAATTTTAAACGGAGAAGTGCATTTCACTAGTATTTATCGCTCAATTGAAACATTAACTCGAGCGCGAATACTACGAGAAGTGCCGCATGGTTTTAAAAATCATTATGAGTTGGGCGAAATGTTTCAACCACATCATCATCACATAACTTGCGAATACTGCGGAAAATCAACATCGATTAACGATACGCGCATCGAGCAGTTAATGAGTGAACTAACAATCAAAGCTGGGTTAATGCCAACTAGACACAATTTCGAAATGTTTGGCATCTGTCAGCGTTGCCGACGTAACAGATGATATCCGTTGTTTATATTATTTCTCGTTTAATGATCAATGATCTTTTGTCAAAAAAGTTTCCCCAAACAAACAATACTTGATGACAGTACCATAATGCCCAAAGATCGTTTTTTTGATTTTTGGATTTACCCCGTCCGCTTGAGCGACTGTGATGTATTCTTTTTGATAAACAGTCGGAATGTGAGTATCTCTGATCGACGTGATGATTTTTACACGCTTTCCGACAAACGCACCCGTGTTATTAAGCGACTCGATATCTTTCCAATCCTCCAATAATTGTGTTAAGGTCATACCGTTCTTTTCGAAAGCATGCCTTAAATCTCCCGTTCTTTGTCCGAACCACAAACTCTTAGTGAAACTACCCGGACAGACCAATGTTATATGGTCAAAATTCTTGTATTCACGCGCTGCTATATTCGACGCGAGAGTTCCCAAACTCATACCAATAAATCGTACTTCTCCATACGTCTGTTTTTTGGTTAAATTGATTATTCTTTCAGAAACGGTTTTTCCAACATACTGATACATGTTTCGAGTCATCATGCTATCTGGACTGATAATATTGTCAGAAAACCAATACGCTAAAACTGCATTACGACGAGACAACCTATTAATCAACAGTCTAAATGGCATATCGCCAGCATGCCAAGGCATAAAGATCACATAAAGATTTTTACCATTTGGATGAGAAAACTCTTCTCGAGCGACCAAGATTTCCTTTGAGTCCTCTTGCGTCATGTAAATCCGTTGGATGCTTGTCTTTGCTTTCACGGTGTTAATTATAATACCATATTTGTAAAATATGAAACGAATTCCGCTTCTGGACTCTTCTGTGATACAATAAAAGAACGATGGCGACACTCCAAGATTTTCGGGATGAACGATTGCGCAAATTGGCGGAAATTCGAGCGCTGGGCATTGATCCTTATCCGGCGGCGACGCGGCGCGATATTAATATTGGCGAAATTACAGCGAATTTTGCGACACACGAGAACAAAACTGTGATCGTGACTGGTCGAATCGTTGGTATTCGTAAATTTGGTAAATTGGCCTTTATTGTGTTAAAGGATTTCAGTGGTGAAATTCAACTGTTTTTGCGCGATGGTGAGGTGGCGGAGCTGAACGCGGCGGCGGGGCTCTTGGGGTTGAAGGAGCTGCCTCTGCTGGACAGCGGCGACTTTATTGAGGCCACGGGCGAAGTTATGAAAACTAAAACTGGCGAAATTTCAGTGGCGGCGAGAGAACTTAGATTGCTTGCCAAAGCGATCCGACCGATGCCAAATGCGTACGACGGATTCACGAACAAAGAAGAGCGCATGCGTCGTCGCTATATCGACATGAATATCAACGAGGATGTGCGGGCGCGTTTCGTTCGTCGTAGTAAATTTTGGCAGGCGACGCGCGATTTCCTTAATAAAAATGAATTTATCGAAATCAATACTCCAGTGTTAGAACACACCACGGGCGGCGCGGACGCTAATCCTTTTATGACGCATATGGATGCGCTGGATCAGGATTTTTATCTGCGAATTAGTCATGAATTACCGTTGAAACGACTGATCGGTGCGGGATATGAACGGGTTTACGACATTGGTCCGCGTTTTCGCAACGAAAATTACAGTGATGAACATCTGCCGGAACACGTGGCGATGGAGTGGTATGCGGCTTATTGGGATTGGAATGATGGTATGAAATTCATGGAAGAAATGTACAAATATATTCTGCAGGAAACTTTTGGTACTCTGAAATTCAAGATTCGTGATTTCGAAATTGACATGGGAACAGAATGGGAAATCAAAAATTACTCGGATCTGATCAAAGAAAACTATAATATTGATGTTTATAACGTCAACCTAGAAGAAGTACAGCGGGCGCTGGCGGATAACAAATTAGAAGTGGAAAAGAATGATAGTATTCCACGGGGTATTGATAAACTTTGGAAAGCGATTCGGGCTACTATCGGCGGGCCGATTTGGGTGATTAATGAACCAAAATTTCTCTCCCCGCTGGCGAAAACTGCGGATGATGGTGTGAGCGCCGAACGTTTTCATCCGATTATCGCCGGGACTGAGCTGGGTAATGGTTTTTCAGAATTGAACGATCCGCAGGATCAATTGGCGCGTTTCGTTGAACAGCAAAAAATGCGCGACGCTGGTGATAACGAAGCACAAATGTTGGATATTGATTTTGTCGAAATGTTGGAATATGGTATGCCGCCGGCCTGTGGTTGGGGTCATTCCGAACGAGTGTTTTGGATTTTCGAGGGTGTGACTGCTCGTGAGGGTGTACCTTTCCCTCAACTCCGCCGCGAAATCGACACTGTTACGCGGGCGATTTATCCGAATGTAGAACTTGATTAAGTTTTTGTGCTAAAATGGATTTATGCGAAAGTCAGAAAGAATCAATCGAGCAGTTCTTATTTTTCTGGTGATTACAGCGCTGCTAGCAATTGGTCTGCAAATAGTAAACGAAAAAACTAATCTGCTGGAGACGATTTACGAAATTGCAACGTTTAGCGTAGCGCTATCGGCAGTAATCCTGGCGGTGGTTCAAGGGATGATGAATGCGCGAACGACACGTGATCTCGAGAAAGTTATCAGTGAAATGCATGAACTGATGAAAAATGTCGAGCGCAACGAGCGACGTTAAATAATCACTGATCTTCGTCGTAATAGTGGACGGTTTTAAAATTAGGATTCACTTGTAACTTTATATTGTGAGATGATATAATATTTGCCAGTTAGTTATTAAAGTTAATGAGAGCGAGAATGCAACACGAAGTTTCCGAGTTTGTGCTAAAAAGTGGTGGACGCGGTTTGATTGTTAACGTACCATCAGCGCCGGTGATGAGCGCCCAGTTTCATTTTCGAGCGGGTAATCGGTTTGTGCGAGATGCGCGCGAGAAATGGGAAACCGCGCATATTATGGAACACATGGCTTTTGGAGCAAATAACGGTTTTAAATCTAGTTCAGATTACGATGCGGTATTTACTGAGAATGGAGCATATCATAATGCTTGGACGAGTGATGTGGCGATGTGTTATGTCGCCGAATGTGCTAATTTTGAGTGGGAACGTATTTTGAATTTGCAAAAGTCAGCCATCCAAGATCCCAAATTTACTGAAGAAGAATTTACCGCGGAATATGGTAATGTCAAATCAGAATTAACTGGTTATTTGTCGAAAGCGGAACGAATTTTGTGGCCAAAATTAGCTCAGGCGATTGGTGAAAATACTTTAACCTACCAAGAGCGTCTGGAAATTATGCCAAATATTTCATTGAGGGATATTCGCGAACACTATAAACGAACGCACACCGCTGGAAATTTACGTTTTGTGGTGGCGGGGGATTTTTTGGGTCGACTTGGTAAGTTGCGCGAAATTTTAAATTCCTTTGATTTAGAAGAAGGCGAACGACCGCCGTTGCCGGTCGATGAAATGCACGCGTTTCAGCCGTTTGTGGTGCGGAGGAAAGATGTGCCGGATATTACTTTTGGTTGGACGATGAATTTACCGCGACGTTTGAGC
The DNA here is from genome assembly GCA_009786195.1 of Candidatus Saccharimonadota bacterium. Taxonomy (GTDB): domain Bacteria; phylum Patescibacteriota; class Saccharimonadia; order Saccharimonadales; family Saccharimonadaceae; genus WQXA01. Next base: position 8,221 of record WQTP01000032.1, on the reverse strand, counting down.
GACGACGAAGATGCGGCGATGGAAGCGCTGAATCATATCCTGAACGGAACGTTACATAGTCGAATTCAGGGAGAAGCGCGCACTAAAGGATTAGTTTATGGTATTTGGTCGGATACTTCAGCGACCGAACACAACTCTTCTTGGGATTTCGGTGCAGCGGTCGAAGCGGATAAATTGAACAGATTGTTCGATCTGATCGTGCGAGAAGTTCAACGTGTCCAGGACGGTGATTTATCCGAAACCGAAATCGAAGCTGCCAAACAATATGCACTGGGACGTCATCAAACGGGTATCCAAACAGTGGGACAGTTGAATAATTGGTTGGCCGAACGATACTTTTTCGACGGACGCATCGAAGATTTCGCCGCGCAACCCGAACGGATCAAGAAAATTTCGAAAAACCGCATCGTCGACACCGCCCGACAATTCTTTGTCGCCAACTGCTGGGGCGTCGGATTGTACGGCAACACCGAAAAAGCGGTAGCCGACACACTGCACGAAAAACTAGCGAAATTGTTCTAAATATCCACAAACCAGACTGTCGTGTTTATGTGATCTGCCACCGCGCTGGCGGAGCTTTTTTGCTAACTTATTAAAAAATGTTGACGTAAAGATTATCTTGTGATAAACTTGTACATATTATGAATACAAATTCTGCAATCACAACCATCAGTCTGCGCGATTTTCGCGAGAATACTCAGAAAGTCATCGATTCTTTGCGGGTAAATAAAAAAGTGACGGTTTATAAGCGATCAAAGCCATTATTCACAATTTCGCCCCCAGAGGTGGATGAGTGGGGCGATGCAGGGTATTGGACCGGAGTTGATTTGCGTAGCACAAAGCATCCAAATGGCATGCCGGCGGACGAATTTTCGAAAAAGTTGAGAAAAATTCGTAGAGACCTAGGCGAAATATGAGCGACAAAATCACGAAGTTTTTAGCGCGAAAACTGTCGGCAAAACAGCGTGCAGTTATTGATGAAGTATGGACGAAGATTTTGTCTGGCGATCTGACTGGCTTGGACGCCAAGAAATTGCAAGGACGCGATTTTTTGTATCGTGTGCGAGTCGGCAGAATTCGCATCATATATTTCAATGACAACGAGTCGATCCGCATGATTCACATTGGTTATCGCGATGAGCAGACCTATAGGGATGTTTAGGTCGGTGCGTTCAAACTGGATATCTCAAAATTGACAAAACTTTCAAATTGGGGCTTGACAAATAGAGAGAGAGAGAGAGTATTTTAGGTATTACAATAGTCAAGTGGAATGTAAATGCCTAATTATAGAAAGAGGTGAGAGATGAGTGCGAGTGAGAAAATGAGTCCGTGGGGATCACAGAAAAAAAATGATCCAGGGACGTGGACTGTTGTTGAGAATATTGAATTGGCTCAAGAATTAGCTGAGGGAAAAAATTTGGCGCTTGACATACATCGCAAAGAGCTCAAAACAGCTCATGAACGCGCTATTACAGTAGCGAAACAGGAGCTGATAGCGGCAAAAGATGTAGTTACTGAATTGGGAGAAAGGCTGGGATATGCACAGCACGGCCAGAAAACTTATGAGGCAAAATTACAAAGGCTAATTGAAGAATACACCCGGAAATATGGGCCTCTTGACGAGGGTGACGATACAGAGCCTATCCCTCACGTATATATACCTATGGATGATTGGGTTCTCTAAACTCCAGTTAATTAGACTTGTCAGGCGAGTCAATAAATAGCGGGGGGGGGTGTGTTATAATTAGTGCATGAACATTGCTATTGCAGGATATGGGAAAGAGGGGCGGGCGAGTTTGGAGTATTTTCGCGGTAAATTTCCTGATGCGAAATTCACGATTTTTGATGAAAATCCGGCGATTGTTATTCCGAGCGAATTCGAGAAATCTGGCGAGGTGAAAAGTGTGCTGGGTGAGGGGGTATTTGATCAGATTGAGGGGTTCGATTTGGTGGTGCGGACGGCCGGGCTGGCGCCGCGTAAAATTGCCCAAATTGACAAACATTGGTCGTCAACGCGCGAATTTTTCGCCGAATGTCCGGCGCAAATTATTGGTGTGACAGGGACGAAGGGTAAGGGTACGACTGCGAGTTTTATCACAGAAATTCTGCGTGCGGCGGGCAAAAAAGTGCATCTCTTGGGCAATATTGGTGTGCCAGCGTTGGAAATTTTGCCACGCATCATGGCTGACGACGTGGTGGTGTATGAACTTTCGTCGTTTCAGTTGTGGGATATGGAACAATCACCGCACGTGGCGGTGATGACGTTAATTGAACCGGATCATTTGGATGTTCACGAAGATTTTGCAGAATATATCAAAGCAAAATCACGTATTTTTACTTTCCAAAAACCTGGTGATATAGCAATTTATAACGAACAAGATGCGTTGGTGAAGGAAATGATCGAGAATCCGAACAAACAAAATGAAGTTGTCAAAATTCCTTTCTTAAATAAAAAATTTGTTCATATTGATCAGGGAAAATTTTATTATAACGAGATCGAAATTTGTCCGACCAGCGTAGTTAAATTACCGGGTGAACATAATCTGAGGAATGCTGCGGCGGCGATTTCGGCCGTGTGGGAAATGATTGATGCGAACGCGGATGCGATCGCACGCGGTCTGAGCGCGTTCGACGGTTTACCGCATCGATTGAAATTCGTTCGCGAGGTGGGGCGCGTTAAATTCTATGACGATAGTATTGCTACGACGCCCGGGTCGGCGATCGCGGCCGCGAGGTCGTTTCATGAACCGAAAATCTTGATTGTTGGTGGACATGACAAGGGTGCAGATTATCATCAATTGGGAGAGGTGATCGACCAAACGAACGTGCGTCAAATTTTCGCTATTGGCGCTAACCGCCAAAAAGTCGCCGAACAAATCGGCGCTGCCACTAACACGTCAATCGTTCAATTGGACAGTCAAAACTTAGCGGAAATCGTGCAGATGGCCAACCGAGCGGCTGAACCTGGCGATGTGGTTATTTTGTCGCCAGCGGCGGCGAGTTTTGATATGTTTCGTAATTATGAGGATCGCGGTGAGCAATTTATCGCGGCCGTGAAGGATCTATTAGAATGATCATTGGTGTTTTTGACAGCGGTAAGGGGGGTAAAATCGTGGCCGAACGATTACGTAAAATTTTTCCGGAACATCAATTTTTAGTAGTGGATGATCATAAACATTTACCGTACGGTAATAAAACAGCTAAAGAAATTACCGAACTAACTAGTGCAGCAATCCAGCCGCTGCTCACACAGGCGAAAATCATTATTATTGCTTGTAATACAGCGACGGCGGCGGCGATCGATTATTTGCGGGAAAAGTATCCCAAACATCAATTCATTGGTTTCGAACCAGCGATCAAACCGGCAGTTAGCGAAACTAAAGCAGCTAAAATTATGGTGTTGGCGACACCAGCGACTCTGAAATCGACAAAGTATTTAACACTAAAAAAGCGTTTCGCCGCCGACGTTACAGTAGTCGAACCGGATTGTTCAACTTGGGCTGAGAAAATCGAGAACGATAAATTTGATGAAATAATTGATCTAGCGCCGGTTATTAACGCAGCGCGCTGCGAGAAAGTCGACGAGGTTGTTCTGGGTTGTACCCATTACTTGGCGATCGAAAATGATTTACGAAAAAAACTATCGCCCAATATTAAAATAATCGAACCAATCGCCGCTGTGGCCAGACGACTTGACGAAATTATTCACGGACTGTGTTAGAATACTTATTATGGAACAGATTTGGTTGGACCAGTTAAAACACAATAAAAATTTAACGATAGAAGACATCGAGAGGTCAGTGCGCTACGCCAAAGATCTGATGCAAGGTTTAGGAAAGTTAAAAACGCATAATCAAGGTGTGACGATTTTTGGATCAGCTCGAATAACTGAGGAAAATCCGTATTATCAGAAAGCGCGCGAGTTGGGACAAAAGTTAGCTCAGGCTGGTCATCCGGTCATCACTGGCGGCGGCAAGGGTATTATGGAAGCGGCCAATCGTGGTGCTTATGAGGTGGGAGGACAATCGATTGGTCTAAATATCGAATTACCGCACGAACAGACCTTGAATTCGTACACTACGGACAATTTGCAGTTTTATTACTTTTTCGCACGTAAAGTTATGTTAGCCATGGCGTCCAAAGTTTACATTTACTTTCCGGGCGGTTTTGGTACAATTGACGAATTTTCTGAATTATTAACATTAGTGCAAACTGAAAAAATCCCACCAGTACCAATAATCCTGTTTGGTGCGGAATTCTGGCAACCGCTGGACGACTTTTTCCGAACCAAAATGGAAGAGATGAAAATGATCAATAGCATCGAACGTAATCTCTATTCGATAACTGATGATGTTGATTACATCGTTCAAATTGCCAACACACTAGTGTCACACAAGATCGGTGAAAATATACAACGGGCCGCCGCTATGAGACCGACCGACTATCGCGGTGTGATACTGTAATCTGTGCTACAATATTCTTTATGAAAGGTGATTTTCTAAAACGTTTAGCCAGTTTGCGCGAAAAAATAAACGTAGCGCAGGAAAAATTGGACTTAACGAACAAGAAAAAAGAAGTGGTAGTGCTCGAAACAGAAATGGCGCGGCCGGAGATTTGGAATGATCCGACGCATGCTGGAGAGGTGGCGAAAAAACTGTCAGAACTGAAAGCGATAGTTGATCCGTGGGAAGTTTTGACGACACAAGTGAGTGATCTATCAGAGTTATTAGATATGGTGGATGAAGAAACTTTACCAGAGTTCAATGGGCAGATCGCGGCGCTAGAAGCGGATTTTACCAGATTAAAACAACAGTTATTATTTACTGGTCCGTATGACAGCGGGGCGGCAATTCTCAGGTTATCAGCTGGTACGGGTGGTGATGATGCACAAGATTTCACCGAAATGTTGGAGCGCATGTATCTAAGGTGGGCGGAAAAGTCAGGATTCAAAACACAAATTATTGAACGTTCTCCGGGCGAAACTGCTGGTGTGAAAACTTCTGTTATCGAAATCGACGGAGCGTTCGTGTACGGGAAATTACAGAGCGAAAATGGTGTGCATCGTTTAGTGCGACTGAGTCCATTCAACGCTGAGTCGCGCGAAACATCGTTTGCGTTGGTTGAAATCTTGCCAAAAATTGACGCGCCCGACGCGGTGAAAATTAATCCAAATGATCTGAAAATCGATGTTTATCGTAGTGGCGGTCACGGTGGACAATCGGTCAATACCACCGATTCGGCTGTGCGCATCACGCACTTACCGACAGGGGTAACGGTGGCGATTCAAAATGAACGCTCGCAGATTCAGAATAAAGAAAAAGCTATGGAAATTCTGCGCGGTAAATTGGTGGCGCTCCAGATGGAGCAACACGCTGAAAACTTGAGTGATCTGCGCGCTGGCGAATCGGCCAGTTGGGGTGCGCAAATTCGAAATTACATTCTTCATCCTTATAAATTAGTCAAAGACACGCGCACAAAATACGAAGAAAAAGACGTCGAAAAAGTGCTAGATGGTCGGATAGATGGATTTTCGATGGCCTATCTAGAGGATCGCTCGAGATCTGGGGCCAAGGCTCGTTGGTGGTAATTTACAAAAATCAGGCAACGGGGTATTGCTTTTTTGGTAAAATATAATATAATAGGAAAGTAGACCAGCGCAGCGTTAGTGTAGTGTTGGACTTATCAAGGTGAAACACGGAGGGTTTTGAACCAACCCCCGTGTTTTTAATTTGAGAGGTAAATCGGAGATGAAGCGAGTTTTATTGTGGTCAAGTTTGGTTTTTACATCAGCCGCGATGGCAGTGATGACCGGTTTTGGTGTTAACACTTTAAAAACCGAAGTGGTCAACGCGACTGGCGAAACAGGAGTAGTATTAGAATTAGCCTCGCCCAATCCAGTTGACCAAACGGCGCGGGCTAAATATCTGGCTGATCGTGCAACCGAAACGTCGACCACCCATCCAACAACCAAAACTGCGAAAACAACACAGTTAATCGCGTCAAAATCGGCGACAACACAATCCGCGACGCCAACATGTGATCGACTGATTATTCCGAAAATTAACCTGGATACATGTCTTGCGACGGTTGGTTTGACAACTAGTGGTGCGGTTGATGTTCATGCCAGCCTACCGGCTTGGTTCAATCAATCATCGCGGGCTGGAACTAACAGTGGTAAATACCCAGCGACTTTTATTGATGGACATCGCAATGGTATTTTTAAGAATCTCAAACAATTGGTGGTGGAGGATACGGTAACAGTGGCGTTCATGAGTGGTGAATTATATACTTATACTGTGCGTGCTATTGAAAACATACCACTAACCCAAGTTGATATGTTGAAAGTTTTGTCGATCTATAACGATGCTAATCAAGGGTTAAATCTAATGACTTGCGATGGTGCTTATAATGCGAATATGGGCACGGCTGAACGTCGATTAATTCTTTACGCAACTAGATAAAAAACCATTGACACGGCGAAGGTCTCCTTGTTATAATGCTAGAGTCTAAGGAATAGACAAAGGTAAATAAGAAATAACACAAATAATTTACCAAAGGAAAGATGGTGATAAAGTTTAATCTCGCAGTTAGACTCCGGTCTGTTGGAAGACGCTACTTAGGGTATTATTTTGCTTTTTGTCACAAGAATTTTCGCATTAGAAAACTCAAACCGTTCACATATATCACAGGTGTTTTGGTGTTGGGCGGGTTATTGATAGGGGCAGCGTTGCACTACGCCGGTACAACAGACGCTGTGACGATTACTTCTGTTACGCCCAATGGTGGATCGATAGTTGGTGGGCAGACAATCACAGTTAATGGTACAGGATTTCTGGTGGATCTTAATTGGAAACAAATTTCGGCTGGTAGTAATCATACCTGCGCTATTAGTGTGGACGATACAGTTTATTGTTGGGGGGGTAATACTAATGGTCAGTTGGGTGATAACACCACAACTCAAAGAAATGTCCCAACCCCAATTTATGACTCTGTCTCTGGAACGAAGAACGGTCTAATCGCTGGTAAAACTGTTAAGCAAATCTCAGCTGGTGGCGGACATACTTGTGCTATTGCTAGTGACAACAAAGCTTATTGTTGGGGGCTTAACGGTAATGGTCAACTCGGTGATAATACCACCACAAACAAATCTGTTCCAACCCTAATACGCGATACTAGTACTGGTACTAATAATGGTTTAATTGCTGGTAAAACTGTTAAGCAAATCGTGGCTAGTAATTTTCTATCTAATGGTCATACCTGCGCTATCGCCAGCGACGACACAGCTTATTGTTGGGGGTCTAATAGCACTTACGGTCAACTCGGTGATAATACCACTACAAACAAATCTGTTCCAACCCCAATCTATAACTCTAGTACTGGTACTAATAATGGTTTAATCGCCGGTAAAACTGTTAAACAAATCTCGGCTGGCAACTATCATACCTGCGCTATCGCCAGCGACGACACAGCTTATTGTTGGGGGAATAACGGTAATGGTCAACTCGGTGATAATACCACCACAAACAAATCTGTTCCAACCCTAATACGCGATACTAGTACTGGTACTAATAATGGGTTAATCGCTGGTAAAACTGTCAAGCAAATTTCAGCTAGCGGCAATCACACCTGCGCTATTGCTAGCGACGATACAGTTTATTGTTGGGGGAATAACGCCCAAGGTCAACTCGGTGATAACACCGCTGTTAATAAATCCGTTTCAACCCCAGTCTATAATTCTGTTACCGGCACTACCAACGGTCTGATCGCTGGTAAAACTGTTAAACAAATCGCAGCAGCTAGCGGCGGGCACACCTGCGCTATTGCTAGCGACGATACAGTTTATTGTTGGGGGTATAACTATTATGGTCAACTTGGTGATAACACTACCACCAACAGATCCGTTCCAACTCCGATACGCAACACTAGCACTGGTACGAATAATGGTTTAATCGCCGGTAAAACAGTTAAACAAATCACGGCTGGTGGCAGTTATCATACCTGTGCTATAACTAGCGATAACGCGGTCTATTGTTGGGGGTATAACAACAATAGTCAACTTGGCGACAACTCCATCACTAACAGATCCGTCTCAACCCCAATTGATATTTCTAGTTTACCTACGCAAATCCCTACCATTACCCTCGGCGGTGCTTCCTGTACCAACGTCACTGTGATTTCTGATACTCAGTTAACTTGCGAAACGCCAGCGCATGCGGTTGGT
>WQTP01000031.1 GCA_009786195.1 Candidatus Saccharimonadota bacterium | reverse complement strand
ATCTTGCGCGATTGGAGAGCTTTCCCAACCCAGCGGTAGATCAGTTACGGTGTCGTTTTCAACAATACCCCGTGTTGCTAAAATTACAACATTCTCCTCTGGAGATTCGCAAAATTTCGGGAAATTTTGCTTGATAGTTTCCGCAACTTTGGCGATATATTCATCTTTGTCATGTGGGGTTGGAATTTCGATTTCGTGCAAAATCGATGCAGAATAAGCTTCTTTGACAGAAGAAACATCATCGAACTGAACGATGCGCGTTTTGGTGCCTCCGGTGTCAATCGTCAAAAATTGCCGCATAACGAAACTATTGTAACATAACTTGCGTCGTGACGAACTTTATGGTATAATGACAAGTGATAAATGTGCGAGAGGAGAAAATATGGCAAAACTTTTTAGGGGTAACGAACGTGGTGCAGTGTCTGGTTATGCGGTTGGTGTGGTTGTTTTAGCGATAGTGCTGATTGGTGGTGTTTTATTACTTAAAAACATCAGTAATAACAAATCAAATATTAACAAACCACTGACAGTAGATAGTGGTGAGTTTAAAGCTGATGGTAACGGGGATAAAGAAAAAGAAGAAAATGAAAATGAAAAACCTGAAACCGCTAGCACTGTGGGGACGACTGGTCCGACCACTGAGCATAATCCTGACGAATTAATCGCAACTGGTCCAGAAAGTTTTGTGACAGTAATAATTGGTTTAATACTAGCGGGTGCTACGATCTATGTGGGTCGAGAATATGTCAAAAGCCGCTCAGCAATCAAATTGACGTTACTACAAAAATAAATACTTGCTAAAAAATCTTATCTCTGGTAAAATACTCACTGAATAGCGGCGGGGTAATCGCGAGTGTTATTAATAGAGAGGTTTTATTTTCCCCGAATAAAATCTAGCGGAGAATTATGGCAAAAACTTTAACGATGGATGATTTACTAGCTGGCGTCGACACAGTGATTTTGGAGTCTGGCGCGGTTGTTGAGGGTAAAATCATTAGTGTCAAGAAAAACGAAATTTTAGTTGATATTGGTGCGTATGGTGTCGGTTTAGTACCGCGGCGTGAAGTTGGCTTTGGTAAGAAATATGATGTTGATGAAACGGTAGCCGTGTCGGTAGTTGAACCGGAATTAGATAATGGTTACGTGCTGCTCAGTCTGCGCAAAGCCGCCAAGGATCGCGGTTGGGACGAAATCCAAAAAGTCGTCGAAGATGGCAAATCGATCGAGGTTGTACCGTACGATGCTAATCGCGGTGGATTGTTGATCGAATACGAAGGTGTGCGTGGGTTTATGCCAGTGTCACAACTTAGCGCCGAACATTATCCGCGCGTCACGGACAAGGATGAAATTTTGCGTCGGTTGCACGAATTGATTGGTAAACCAATGGCGGCGCAAATTATTAATGTTGATCAAAAAGCTAACAAACTGATCTTTTCTGAGAGGGAAGCTATCAAAGATGGTTTGGCTGATCGCCTGACTAGTCTCAAAATTGGTGATGTAGTAAAGGGTATTGTGACTGGTATCGTTGATTTTGGCGCGTTTGTGAATGTTGATGGTATTGAAGGATTGATCCATATTAGTGAAATCAGTTGGGAACGTGTGGCGAGTGTGGCGGATGTGCTGAAAATCGGTGACCAAATTCAGGCCAAGATTATTAGTATCGACAAAGATCGTCTTTCTCTCAGCATTAAACAAACTACGGCTGACCCCTGGCTCGATGAAGCGGCCAAATTCCATGTTAGCGATAACGTCGAAGGTACGATCACGCGCATTACGCCGTTTGGTGCTTTCGTTCAGATTAGCCCAGCAATCGAAGCTCTAGTTCATGTTAGTGAACTCGGCGAAGGTAGTAATCCGGAAAAATTGTTCAAACTGAACGAGAAAAAAACGTTCACAGTACTTGAAATTGACACGGAGAATCGGAAAATTTCTTTGGGTGTCAAAAAATGAGCGCGTGTAATTAATCGGCGCGACGCCATTTCGCGCCAGAAAGGAGAGCGACATGGCGGAATCACTTCAGAAAAAGATTTTACAGTTACCAGAAATGATCACGGTCGGTGATTTGGCGGCGAAGTTGGATTTGCCAGTGGTCAAACTGGTCGGCGAGTTATTCAAAAACGGCATCGTAGCGACCGTTAATCAGCGCATCGACTTTGAAACAGCGCAGATTATTATCGACGAATTGGGTCTCGAGGTGATAGTGGAAGAAAAACCTGCAATCGAGAAAATCGTTCAACACGAGATTACTTTGACCGATGATGCTACGCCGCGCCCGCCGATCGTCGCTGTTATGGGACATGTGGATCATGGTAAAACGACCTTACTGGACAATATTCTTGGTATGAAAAAGGTCGAAGGTGAATCGGGCGGTATTACCCAGCACATTTCGGCGTATCAGGCTGAACGAAAAGGGCGGAAAATTACTTTTCTCGACACTCCGGGCCACGAAGCTTTCGCGGCGCTACGTCAACATGGCGCTACGCTGACCGATGTGGTGATTATTGTAGTGGCGGCTGACGATGGTGTCAAACCACAAACTGTCGAAGCGATCAAATTCGCTCGTACGGCTAATGCTAAAATCGTGGTGGCTATCAATAAAATGGACAAAGAAAACGCCAATCCGCAGCTGGTCAAAACCCAACTGGCGACCGAACACAACCTGAACCCCGAAGAATGGGGCGGCGACACAGTGATGGTGGAAATTAGCGCCAAAACTGGCGAGGGTGTCGACAAACTACTCGATATGGTGCTACTGGTTGCTGATATGGAGAATCTGCGGGCTGATACTGACGTGCAGGCCGAGGGTTTGGTCATCGAATCCAACATCGAACAGGGGCGCGGCGCGGTGGTGCGAATTTTAGTGGAAAACGGTACGTTAAAGGTCGGCGAGTACTTCGTCGCCGGATCGACCTATGGTCGGGTGCGGACTTTACAGGATTTTGCCGGTAAACCAATCAAAGAAGCTGGTCCATCGACCCCCGTGACGATTACTGGGTTCAAGGAAGTCCCAGAGTTCGGCCAGCGCATCGAGGAGGCCAAAAACGAACGCGAAGCGCGCGCTCTGGCGGACAAACACTACGAAGAGCGCGTCAAATCGACCGCTGGCGTCAATATTACCGGTTCGGATCTCCTTAAAATGATGAATCGAGCGCACGATCAACACGTGGCGAATTTTGTCGTCAAAGCTGACGTTCAAGGTTCGTTAACTTCGGTAGTGGATAGTTTAAAGTTGTTGGAAACTGACGAAGTGGCGGTCAAAATCATCGCTAGCGGCGTTGGTAACATTAGCGAAGGTGACATCCGCCTAGCGCGCGATAGTGGTGCGGTGATTTATGGTTTCAGCGTCAGTCTGCCAGCGCATGTCAAACAATTGGCGATGCGTTCAAAAACAGAGGTGAGATTGTTTAATGTGATTTATGAACTGCTGGATGATGCACGAGCGACGATGAGTGAACTTTTACCAGAAGAAATTATCGAAACAGTGGTCGGCGAATTGGAAATCAAAGGTATTTTTCGTACCACGCGTGAGGAAATTATCGCCGGTGGTTTGGTCAAATCGGGCAAAATTATACCGAATGTCCTGGCGCGAATTCATCGCAAAAAAGAGCTGTTGGCCGAAGTCGAAATCACCTCTGTCCACCGCGACAAAAACGAAACCAAAGAAGTTTTCGAGGACGAAATGTGCGGTGTTAACCTCCGCATCCCCCACGGACAAACCCGCATCTCTCTCGAGATCGGCGACCATCTCGAATGCTTCACTCGCGAAACCCGCAAACGCACACTCTAAGTTGACAAATTCGAAGTTGCTAGTGTATAATCTGCTTCAGGAAAGGATATTATAATGGAAAATAATCATCACCACAACCCTGATGACAAAGATATAAATAGCAGAGCAAGCATTACTGGTAATGGCGATCGCGTTAAAGATGCGGAATCACTAATTAATCAATCAACTGTCGATGAGTCGGCGGATGCGGATAGCCCGGATGCCGAAACGCTTGATAATCCTGATAATGCAGAATCAACGTCAACATCAATTCCAGAAATTGCTACTGAAGTACCAAAATCCAAATCAGATATCCTCAATGAGTTGAATGAATTAGCACAGGCCTGGCGCGGCTATATCGTAGACAGAGTTATTAGTAAGGGCAACGGAGACGTCACTTGTCAGCTATTGCAAGTAAAGCGTGAAAGGGTTGACTTTGTGGGACTCAAGCAGCGCTATGAAGATGCGAATGACGATGACAGCCCGTCGTGGGATGAAATTTACCGTACGCGGATTGCACTGTACAAATACGAAGGAGAAGATCTTGAAAAAGTGGTTGATCAATTAAAGCTATTGGTCGAAAACATTGACGCGAAAGACGACTCAACGACCTCAGAAAAAGAGAAGAGATTGTTCAGTGTCGCTAACAGCAACGCAAAGCGGATTGTCGGGGATCTAGTATATGCGGTCAGTAATGGTGGCGAATTCACGAAAGTTATACTGGGAGATGGCAAGGAGCGCAACATTCGCTTGTCTATTGGTACACCCCAGGGGCATGCGGTGAAAAAAATTGAACAATTTGGCGAATCGGATGAAACCTTGACTGATCAGCTCAATAGTGACAAATCAACATACCTCAGCGCGTCAGACATAGCGGGATATGTACAACACGGAAATGTGATTTCAACTAGTGGACAACCGCCACATATAGATCAATTTCGTAAAGAATTAGGCGATAGAGGTCAGTTTGAGAGTGAACTCGCCGAACAGTATTTAGCGAAACAAAATATTACTGACGGTGCGAGTGGATCTCTAAATTGGTTCGAATCAAACAAATTAAACGCAGGCGTAAAACCTGATGGCGTAATCGATGAAGGATATGGCATTGATTACGTCGGCCGCATGGACGGCCGCTGGATTTCAACTGCCAATTTGTTTGCATATGTGCTCAAGTATCATGTGGAGGCAGAAGTTGAAGTTGAGACGACTAATCCAGCGAAGGAACTTGTTTTAGAGGTGGCGGGTGGCGACAACGAAACTACTACAGAAGAACCAGACGGCGCTGACACGGGTAATGCTGGTGATGAGAATATAGAGGATACAGAGGGGATAATAACTAACGAAGAAATCTGGGGTGCAGTTAACAATGGCAATTATCCCCTGTGTGTTGAGTTGTTCCAAAAGTACGGCAAAAATCTCGAGGGTAGAAGAGAAGATTTTGAGGGTCTGCCGCTAGAACTGGCATTTAAGCATATAGAGGAGCAACTAGAGTCACTCAAGAACTCCTTGCGTAATGATTTCAGTGATGAAGAATTGCAGTCCATAATGCTGACAGTTATCGAAAAGTTCGCATCGGAATATACTGTAAACCTTCTCAGAAACGATTTAGATGCACTGGTTGAGGGGTGGAAGCTGCGCGCTAGTATACATGATATAATTGAAAACCTAAAGAACAATAATAATGCAAAAAAAGAACACATTGCCGAAGATATTGAAAATATGATTAATAAAGACGATACTAATACTCCTCTGTTGAAGCGGCTATTCAGTCTAAGTGATGACGCTGTTGTTTACAAGGACGCGGGGGACTTGGGGGGTGATCGATTGCTTAGTATCATAACAGCGGCGGAAGGAAAATTAAGACAAATCCATGATTACTATATGAACTATACAAATCAAGACTTCAAAGAAATGACAGCACTGCTCTTGGAGGATATTCGAAAATTCGCACCAAACTATACTTTACCTGAGGAATTATTGAACAAAGAGTCTTTTGGGCAGGCCCGGCGACTACGTTCTTCTAATAATGAGCTTAAAGATAGCTAATAAAAATAACGCGTTAACATTGACTTTTCATCGAGCTTGTGATAATATATAAAACATGAGCAGAGGTAAAGAAGTAAACCCATTTCCAGGTGATCGTTTTAGCGAGCTGGGACGCAAGTATCGTCGTCAAGCTTATCGTAAAATCCTCGCAGTGTTAGCTTGCCTGACAATCGTTGGTGGCACGATTGCGACGCAATTTAACGAAGTGCAGCAACTAGCCCTGTATAGCATACATCAGATAGCGGCTCATACAGGTGGGTGGTTGCCCGAAGCTAGCCTACAAGTAGATGTAGATGGTAATCTTTTTTGTGCTATAGAAGAAACATCTACACCATCAAAAAATATCAGTACTGCGATGGGAGGAGTAGCTAACGATTTTATGCCGATGCTAGACGAAATTCCTGTAGTGGGCGAGATACTCGTGACAGATGAAACACTTGGGGTGAGTGATTCTTCAAAAGAACAATATGATATTTCTCCTCCAACTAGCGTATCTTTGCCACAGGGTGAAATACCCATTGTATCGTTTCCGCAACCTGCTGGAGACGGCGTATCATTTGGTGTGGACGATTTTAACATGGAGTTTGACAAAATATATATTGCACAGTTTGAATTGAAGGATCAAGATGGTGTAGTACACATCGATTACGCGGCCGTACCGAGTGCTTACGTACTTTCGATGCATAGTATCAACAATCATAGCGGTAGTACGTATCGCGCGCCAGGCAATCTGATCATCGACCAACTACTGATACATAACAGTGACGAGTGGATTGTAAACCCTGACAAAACGCTTAATATTGGTGGTAATGAATACAAGGCTATTTCGGTAGTTAGCGTACCAAAGAGTGATGGAGGTTCTCAGCTAAATGAGGCAATCCGTGGTCTGCAGCCTGGGCAAATGATATTGAATATGTGCGATTATAATAGTGACTACAATAATCAGCGTTCTGATAATTATATGGTAATCGTTGTGGAAATTGTCGAGAAGTAAAGTTTGTGATAGGATAAAAGCATGAGCGCAGCATTCAGCACTGGAAGTTTAACTGATGAACATAAAAACAATGTTTTTGATTGGATAGATAGCTTGAAACAAATAGCTATTTCAGGGACAGAAAAAGAAAACAGAGCGAATTTTAAACGGGTGAAACGCACTAGGAAGCTTGCCGAGAAAGCGATCCGCCTTGCCATGGGAGGCGATCAATTTGTTGAGGCAGTTAGTATGGCTATTGACGCTGGGCACAATCTAGTGAGTGAGCAGGAGATGAATGACATAATGAAGTTAGGTATTGAGCGAAATGCCCATTCAGCGCTGGGTAATGTGCTCGGTATGCTCGGGGTATCAGACGTTTTTGACTTCAAAGCAATTGATGATATAGAGTCAGACAAAGAAAGACTTGAAATCAAAGAGGTTAGAAGCTCTCTATATACAATGCTGGAAAAACAAATAGAACCAAGTATTGTTAAAAAAATACGCGCTGCAACCGTCGATAAACTCAATGCTAAGAAGAATCAGATCAAGCACGCCCAGGACGAGAATGCACTAAATAAGTTGCTGGATGAAGAGTTACTATCTAAGAATGAGTTACTGAACAAGGCGGTAAAAATAGCTCTACTTTATGCAGCTTGGGGTAACGTGACAACCGCAAGGAAAGTGTTTGGTGATGACGCACTGAAACAAAACATAGCTGCTAATCATAAAAAATTTGGTGACAAACTGGATACGCTCGTGCGGGAACTTAACGAAGAAGCTGAAATTGATGCCAATAATCTGAAAATAATCAATCAAAAATCTCCAGAAGAACTTATTGAGTTGATAGACAAGTATACTTGAACTATTTCGCGCGTAACCGTAACATATAACGATAATCGTAATTTTTACAAAATTATTATAAAACGCTTGACTTAATGAAATATCTGTGATACAATACTAAGCGTGTAAGGGAGCAAATGTGAGAAAGGAGTTTCTATGAACAATAAGAATGATCGTAATAATACTGGCGAAAAATCTAGTACCAGTATTGGAAAAAGGATTTCTAAAGCTGTTTTAGCTGTTATTCTCGCGTCTTCTATAGCTTTGCCAGGCAACGCGTATGCTAATGCTACCAATGAATCCGGCATTACTGTAGATGAGAATGGTAACCCAGTTAAAATAGATCCCGTAAGTGTTGACGAAGATGGTAATATGACAAATGCCAACGGTGACGGCACGAAAACCATCGCAAAACCTGACGGACCTAATCAATATAATGTAACGAATAACGGAGAAACTCAGCCAGTGACGACCGTGTCGAAGGATGGGCTACCGGAATCACCAGAGGAGCCACCGGAACTACCGCAACTAGGATCACCGCAGGGGGGTGCTGAGACTAAAAACGTCGTAACCCCCACCGATAGGACCATAAGGGCGTTCAAGTTAGGCACACTAGCCATTGTGTCGTTGCTCTTTGCGCTACAGAAACGAGGGGAGCGGAAACGACAAAGTATAGGTGAACAATTACGTTAAGAGGAAAAGGAGAGGAGACAACATGAGTATTTTCAGCAAATTGAAGAACATTGCAAAATCTGTACCCAAAAAGGTAGCGGCGGTTTTTGGAATCGTGACTGCGATTGCTGTGCCCGCAGTAATATGGGCAGCTTCGCCATCATTCACATGGCAAGAACCCGCACCATTTGTTTACTTTAACGCTATAACTGATAATCCAAACTGGGGTGATGAACATGACTTTGTGCGTATTTCCGAAGGTTCGGGAGCACTAACCAATAATATAACTATTCAGGACGGGCACACGTACAACATTACTATGTTGGTTCATAACGATGCATCTCACAACTTGAATCTAAAAGCAACAGGGGTAGTCGGCGGTATTTTCTATAATACTAACGAGTCCAACAGCATTAACATCACTGGTGTGGTCAAGGCTGATAACTGTGGTGAGACACCAGTCGGCAACATCGGTAATTTGTGTCAGTTTACTGACACTGCTACGTTTACGGGTGGCAAGAACTTCGTGCTAGATTATGTGGAGGGCTCAGCCCGCTATCAAAACAACGCTGGCACATTTACATTGCCGGACAAAGTAATTAACAGCGGTGCAAACTTAGGTTATAACCAAATGGATGGCGTAATCCCGGGTTGCTGGCCATATCATGGTCTACTGACCGTCAAGGTTGTGGCACGTATCAGGGAACAACCCAAAACCCCATCCTACGACGTTGAAAAGAAAGTTAACGGTGTAACCCATAACGCTGTTAGGCCGGGCGACACGATGACCTATACGATCGTGGCGAGAAACACTGGTAACGTTGATCTAACGAATGTGAAAATCAACGACACGCTGCCGGCGTATTACCAGAGTGCAACAGAAGTTCTACCGAACGGTGCGACTGGTTCGATTATCAACAATCCGCACGTAGTAACGATTCCAAAACTAGCGGTGGGTGCTAGTGCAACGATTACGATCACTTATAAAGTCAAGAATCAGAGCGCTTTTGAGTGCGACGAAACGACCAACTTTATCAACAAAGTTACCAGCAGCACTAATGAAAAGAATGGCGAAGATCGGACTGATAACAATCAGGTCGACACTGATGTAACTTATCCATGTGATCAAAAAAATCCGTCGTACGATCTGATCAAGACCGTTAATAAAGCTACGGCCAAGCCAGGTGAGACGTTGATCTATACGCTAAAATATATTAATACTGGTGAAGTCGATTTAACTAACGTGGTTATCAAAGACACTCTACCGACGGGCATTAATTGGGTCGACGTCGATGTTAACGCCAACAACGGCAGCGGCATTACTGATACTGACAAGTTGTTCACGACCGGTGTTAAAATTGCCACTGTTCGTGTAGGTGGTTCAGTGACGATTAAAATCACCGCCAAAGTTGCTAGTGATGCAGTCCCGACCGAAGAATGTGGCGATAACAGCAAAACATTCGTCAACAGGGCTGAATCTAGTGCGGCCGAGAAACCCGATCAACCAAATAACGCTGATGAAGATAATCCCAATAACAACAGCGCTAGCACGACCGTAACTGTCAATAAGGAGTGTAAAGAAAATCCCTCCTACGATGTTATTAAAACCGTCGACAAAGCTACGGCCAAACCAGGTGAAACGTTGATCTATACCCTCACGGTCAAGAACACTGGTGATATCGATCTGACGAATGTAGTTGTCAAGGACACTCTGCCGAATTATATCGCTAGCGCCAAAGCTACCACCACGGCGCCGAGCGCAGTTAGTGGTGATCTGTTCAAGGAAGGTATCACAATCGCCAAACTGGGCGTTGGTCAAACTGCGACGATCAAAATCGAAGCAGTGATCAAGAGCGCTGGCGACGTGCCCTGCGGCACAAC
The DNA here is from genome assembly GCA_009786195.1 of Candidatus Saccharimonadota bacterium. GTDB lineage: Bacteria > Patescibacteriota > Saccharimonadia > Saccharimonadales > Saccharimonadaceae > WQXA01. The sequence continues at coordinate 12,960 of WQTP01000031.1, read as the reverse complement.
TCAGTTAGTCAACAGAGTTACTGGCACTTCTGATCAGGACAAAACTGAGGATCGCACCGACAATAATACCGCAACGACCACTATTGACAAAGATTGCGTGCCACCTCCACCCCCGCCACCGTACGTTCCAGACGAAGTTCCAGCAACTGGCCCAGCTGAATCAGCGGCCGCTGTCATCGGCTCAGGCGCTATGACCTTCGGCGCAGTCGCATACGTGCGCAGTCGCAAGAACTTGACCAACAAACTTCGCGGTAAATAACAGAGCGAATCACTCTGATAAAACACCCCTTTTCGGAAAATAGGGGTGTTTTAGTTTGCTTTTCTATTCTTTTCTTGCTATACTCTTAAGCGCAATGAGAAAGGACAATAATGTTTAAATTAGACGATCAATTTCTGGAAGATTTGGGATTGGGTGCTCTACCGCCGGAGCAAAAACAAGCACTCCTACAACACATTTACGGTGAACTAGAAATGCGCGTGGGCGAGCGGTTAACCGAAGGTATGAGTGATGAACTGTTGGATGAATTCGGCAATTTTGTCGACATGAATATGGAAGGTATGAGCAAGTGGTTCAGTGAAAATTTGCCAGATTACACTGATCGTGATGATTTTAAACAATTAAAAGAAGCTAATCCTCAAGCGCCAGAAGCGGCCGTGATGAGCGAATACGGTGCAATGAAGTGGTTACAATTGAATCGACCAGATTATCCGCAAGTCGTTGCTACAGTGTTAGAAGAGATTAAAGATGAAGTTCGTACCAACAAGGACGCGATTTTGAGCGGTGCATCGGGTGGCGGCGATAGTAGTACTGACGAGAATGTTGGTGGGGAAGCAGACGCTTTCGCATCAGGCATGGACAACGATCAAAACAGCCAAGACCAACAAGACCAACATGACCAAGCGGCGTAAACTGTTTATCATCATACCATCAATTATCGTTGGTTTGGTAGTGTTGTTTATTGTGTTTGCTTCAATCTGGACAGTCGAAGATTGTTCAATGGGATCGCATCCATGTAATGATTCTGTCTGCTATGGAGCAGAAGTATGTGGCCGGGTGCCACTCATAGTACATCTTTTCGGCCGTTAAAATAATCAGTTACTTTCATCTTTTTACCGGATTTTGGATTGATGAGCTCTTGAATTTGCAAAAATGTGTTATTGGCACATTTAACGACGTCGGGCCAATCATCGCCGGTAAAGTCAGGCAGAACTTTCGCGGCGGTGATGATAGTTTCCTGACCATGGAAATCCAAACGAGTTTTCGGGAATTCGATAAACGCACGAATTTTACGTTCGCATTCGGTGGCGGTCATGGTTGTCGGATTGAGGTCACCAGAACTTTTTGCCAGTTGCTCGGTGTAAGTCGCACCCGATTCATTTTGTGGCGTAGGTTGTAATTCACCCGAAATGATCTGTGGCAAATTATTAATCAACATTTCTGCGCCAAATATCGCTAATTTCTCGTATAGTTCCTGTTTCGTTTCATCACCGATTAGCGCTATTTTACCAGCGGCAAAGACCCCACCCGCATCCATTTTAGCGACCAATTGCATTAACGACACACCGGTTTCGTCATCGCCATTCAAAATCGCTGTTTCGATAGGTGTTGAGCCACGATATTTGGGTAACAACGATGGGTGGATATTGACGATACCGCACGGAAAAACGTTAATCGTCGATTGTTTTACGATTTTGCCAAACGACGCTAAAACGCCGATTTTCGCATTTAAACTTCGTAATCTTTCGTCTAGATCTGTTTCTTGATCGGTGAAAATAATCGGAATATTGTGACGTTCTGCTGCCGCTACGATCGCTTTTTTTCTATTTGGGTGCGATTTCGACGACGGGTCGCGCGGCAAAACCAATGCAGCAATTTCGTAATTGTTCACAATCAATGCATCAAAAATCGGTGTGATTGGATTTTCTAAACCCTGCGCCAGCTGTTCATTGCCAAAAAACACGATTTTAGTCATCGGGCAAAATTCCTGATTTTACGATTTTGTCATAAGGATAGGGTTCTAGATCGCCCTCGTCGGTTAGGATAAAGAAGGCGTCTTTTTGATCAGCGATGTGATCAACGAAACAGATGCCGTTAGTGTGGTCAACTTCGTGTTGCAAAATGCGTGCGATGAACGGATTGGGACTTTTTATACGAACTTCACGACCAGTGATATCGATGGCGCGCAGACGAATTTTACTGTGACGCGGTACTTGACCGTAAATATCTTTGACACTCAAACAACCTTCGTTATCGGTCACAATCTCACCTTCGCGTTTAATGATTTCAGGATTGATCAACACAACGTAATTTTGATTAGATTTATCGTCGAAATCCTCACGAATGATGATAACTCGTTCCAATGCGCCGATTTGCACAGCCGCCAGCGCTACTGCCATTTCATGTGGGCGAGATTTTTCCCAATCGAGCGCTGCTGATAACATGTTATCAACCAGTTGCAGGGTTTCGTCAGTAATAACACGAACTTTGACCGATTTTTCACGCAAGCGCGTGTCGGGCAGAGCGATAATATTTTTGCGGGTGTAATTCGATTCCATCCCTCACCACTTTCTTTGAATATATATCATACATTTAATTATACACTAAGGGCATTGAAAAAGTGATGAAGGATTATATCAGAGAATTAGGATCTAGTTCGATCGACCAGTGTTGGAAGGGGATGGAATCGGCGATTTTGATGAGGTCAGCGCGGTTGTTACTGCGAACGACGATTTGCCAACGATAATTATCGCGTTGACGTTCGTGGAAGGCGGGGGTGGGACCCAGGAGCTGGAACTTAGCATTAGATTTTAGAATTAGAATATTTGACGCAAGTTTTTTGGCGGATGAAACTGCGGACTTCTCAGTTTTATATGAACAGGTTAGTTTTAGTAAGTGTGAAAATGGTGGAAAATGTCCGCGAGCGCGATTTTTAATTTCATAATTATAGAACGAAGTGTAATCTTGAGTGACGCCGAAACGAACAGCGGGGTGGGTTGGTTGATAAGTTTGAATTACGGCTTTAGTGGGTTGATTACTGCGGCCAACACGGCCGGTAGCTTGGGCGATTAATTGGAAAGTGCGCTCAGCTGCTGAAAAATCAGGCAAAACCAGCCCCGCGTCGGCCTGAACTATACCAACTAGCCACAAGTTAGGCAAATCCAGTCCCTTAGCAACAGTTTGCGTGCCAATAATGATGTCGGTCGAACCGTCGCGCAACTCGGCAAAAACATCTTGCACTGCTTGGCCACGAGCAGTGTCGCCATCGAACCGTCGAACGGTTTTATCAGGGAAAATTTTTCGAATTTCTTCTTCGATTCGTTTAGTACCGATACCACGATGAATAATGTTGGTATTGTCGCAGTCAGGACATTTGATTGGTGGTTTTTCGCGGTGATTACAGATATGACAACGTAATTCGAATTGATCGGTATGCAGGGTTAGGGGTAAAAAGCAGCGCGGACAATTCGCCAACCAACCACAATTTTCGCATAGTGTGGTTGTGGCCGAACCGCGGCGATTGTGGAATAAGAGGACTTGTTTTTCGGCCGCTAAAGTTTCTTTCATAGCGACGAGCAACGGACGACTAAAGATTTTACTTTCCGATGAAAAATTATCGCGTTTGGTTAGGTCGACGATTTTTGTTATTGATCGTTTAGCGTCGGGGCGGGCTAGTTTGGACATTTCAATAATCGGACGACCGAGTTTTTGAGCGGTGTAGTAATCCGAAATCAACGGCGTAGCCGAACCCAAAATCAGACGCGATTTGGTTTCGTTCGCTAGAATCGACGCTGCGCGCAGAGCGTTATAGCGAGGAGATTTCTCCTGTTTATACGATGGTTCGTGACACTCATCGACCACAATCAAACCGAGATCTTTGACCGGCATGAATAGCGCTGAACGTGGACCAATAACCACGACGGGGTGCTCGGTCGTTAAAACTTCTCGCCAAACACTGGCGCGTTCAGTTTCTGTTTGTCCTGAATGAGTCAAAATAACATTATTAAATTCAACTCGAAATTCATCCACTAATTGTGCGGTCAAAGAAATTTCGGGTACCAAAATGATACTTGATTTACCATTACTCTGAGCCTGCATGGCGAGGGCTTTATAAACTTCAGTTTTGCCGCTACCGGTTATGCCATGCAAAATTGCCGTGCCGGATTTCATTTTAACGAGTTGGTCAATTGCGGTCAATTGTTCATCGTTGAACACAAAATTTGTTCGTTTAATACCTCTGTTAGTTATATTAGTTGTATCTTTCACAACATTTGATCGACGATTTTTATTGAGACCTGCTGGTAGTATAGTTTGCCAAACCATGCCAGAGTGTGTGGCGTAAAAAGAACCGAGCCAAGTGTGCAATTTGAGCATTGCGGGCGGTAGGGGTTGGTCGTACAAAACGCGCAAAATTTCTTTGACTGCAAAATCGGGTTGCGCAACTTTCTTTGTTACTACGCCGACAAATTTTCGTTGCGCCACGGGAATTTCAACAATAACGCCAATTGATAGCATATTGACGGAACTGTAGGTTAGAACTTCGAAGTCTTTGCCCACAATTCCGACTGGCGAAACTTCGTAAAAGTTCATAATTGCATAACCGCCGACTCGATCTCGATTAAACTTTGTCGGACATTTATTTTTGACGTGTCAATCACCAAGTTGGGCGCAAGAAGCTCCTGTCGCCCGGTGCGCGCGGCAAGTTCACAATCGATTTTTACGGGCAGAACATACCCGCGTTTTTTCTGTCTCTTCTTGCGCACTTTGTCCTGTGTCTCCAAAGTTATCAATTTCACAGTATAGCCGTGCCCCTTTGCCAGTGCAAAAACTTTATCCAAATCGAACGGGTCGCCGGCCGTCAAGGGCACCAACGCGCCTTCTAAAACAATCGATTTGCCGATGTCCATATAGTTTTTCATCACGGTAATAATGTTAGAAAAACCAACCTTGCAATCCATCGCTCGCGCCTCGCGCTTTATCATGCTTGCCTGGTTCATGTCGAACACGAAAGCGTCTTGTTTCAATAGCGCGAAATCGTGTTTTTTGGAAAATTCTCGCGCCAAGGTTGATTTTCCTACGCCGGCAAATCCTCTTATTACCAACAACATTCTATCCTTCATATGCCTACATTATACAACATATAGTATAACTAGTTCTGCTTATGATAAAATGGCTACATGTATTATGAATCCCGCGCCGTTGCAGGGGCGAAACTGGCGGCCGAGCTACTAGATAAGTACCGTCACAAAACCACAGCTGTCGTAGCTTTGGATAATGGTGGTGTGGCGGTGGGCTACCAAATTGCAGTTTATTTACACACAACTTTGCAACAGTTGTTGACTGAAGTTATTCATATTGCTGATGAATCAATTGATTATGCGACAATTTTATCAGAGGGCGTAGTAGCCAAAAATCCCAATTTAACAGAGTCGGAAGAGAATTACTATTATAGTGAGTATGCTGGTCAATTAAATGATGAAATTCGTGAAGCTAGCACTAAAATCAACAGAATGTTGGGTGATAGTGGCGATATCGATCCGAAAATTTTACATGGAAGAAGTGTTATTTTGGTCAGTGATGGTCTGGCATCGGGCACGATACTTGATGCGGCTATTGAATGGTTGAAACCGGTTCATGCGGAACGAATCGTGTTAGCCTGTCCAATTATTAGCGTGGATGCACTCGATCGAGCGCACATTTTGGTGGATGAGTTGCACATTTTGGGTGTGACGCCCAACTTTATTGCGACTGATCATTATTATGACAATGATGATGCACCAGATGGAGAAATGGTTAAGAAGATGATTGATGCTACGATTCTTAGCTGGAAATAAAAATGTTGTGAAAAAGTCTTGCACGGCCAAAAGTTCTTTGCTACAATGTCTTACAAGGAACTATATCACGCGGTAAGTGGCGTGATGTTTGCAAGGGGAGATATGCTAGACGTTTTCATTACATCGCGTGTGAGACGCAAAATCATAGTTGTTTATGCTAAATATCCCGATTTCAAGACGCACGTGCGCGGCCTTGCGAAATTAATCAAAGAAGATCCGGGTAATATTCAGCGCGAACTGAAGCGTCTCGAGAAATCTGGTTTCTTGATCACAGAAAAACAGGGAAATACGAGATTATATTCGACCAACAAATCCTTCCCGATTTTCAAAGAACTCCAAGCTATCGTTATAAAATCACAACAACTGTCGGGCAACAGGAATCGCGGTTCGACGGAATAAGCACCATTTATACGAAAAGCGCGTTTTTTTAAGCGCCTTTTTGAGTGTGAAATATTTTTCCGTGCTAGAATATACTTATGAAGAGCGAGGGGAAAAACACGAAAATTGCGCCGCTGGTGGCGAAAATCTTAGCGTCACGCGGTATTAAAACCGCCACCGCGCAGCGTGATTTTTTGGATCCTGATTATGACAAAATGAAACACGATCCGTTTCGGTTGTGGGACATGAAAAAGGCGGTAACGCGGATTAAAAAAGCGCTAAAAAACAACGAAAAAATCACGATTTATGGTGATTATGACATCGATGGCATGACGGCGACAGTGGTTTTGTGGGAGAGTTTACGGAAATTCGGGTTAGAGGTCGAAACCTACACGCCCGACCGTTTCAGTGAAGGATACGGGTTGAACGTCGACGCGGTAGAAAAATTAGCGGCGGACGGCACGAAGCTGATTATCACGGTGGATAACGGCACATTGTCGTTCGACGAAATCAAACGGGCCAAAGAGTTGGGCGTTGATGTTATCGTGACCGACCACCACCAACCGCTGGACGAGTTACCGAGTGCGGTGGCGGTGTTGAATCCGAAACGAGCGGACAATCAATATCCGTTCAACGACCTGGCGGGTTGTGGCGTGGCGTTCAAATTGATCCAAGCGTTACAAACAGAATTGGACGGCTTGCCCGACGGACAGGAAAAATGGCTGCTCGATTTAGTAGCGATGGGCACAGTTTGTGACGCGGTGGGGTTGATCGACGAAAACCGCGCCAACGTTAAGTGGGGTTTAGAAGTATTAAAGAAAACGCGCCGACCGGGGTTAAAAGCGTTACTTTCGGTAGCGTGCGTCGAGCTAAAGAATGTTGATGCGCGGACATTGGGATTTGTGTTAGGACCGCGACTGAACGCGGCGGGGCGATTAGAAACCGCGGAGATGGCGCTGGAACTTTTAAAAACCGACAATAATGCGCGAGCGCTGGAATTGGCCGAGAAACTGGACGATCTAAATCGCGAGCGGCGCCAGGTGCAGGATGAGATTTTTATCGCCGCGTCGACGCAAATTATCGAAACCGACCCCGTTGCTATCGCTGTTGGCGACGATTGGCATGAGGGGGTTATTGGTATTGTGGCGGCGAAAATTTTGGAAAAGTTTGAACGTCCCGCTTTTGTTTTAAGTCGCGGTGCAGAATTCACGAAAGGTTCGGGGCGTAGTTTTGGCGAATTTTCGTGCGCCGCGGCGCTGCATCATACTGCTGAGATCATCGAGAAGGGGGGCGGACATTTGGCGGCGGGCGGTTTAACTTTGCGTAGTGAAAAAATTAACGAGTGGCGCGCGGCGATTCAAGATTATTATGGTTCATTGAACTTAAAAAATCAAACAGAGTTCTTAATGCCGAAATCGGATGTAGTTTTGGAGAATTTCGCCGATTTGACGCCGGAATTGTTGGACGAAATTAAACAATTAGAACCGTTCGGTTATGGTAACAGAACGCCGGTTTTTGAGTTTTCGAATGTGCTGATTTTGGGGCGGCGGATAATGGGCGCGGGGCAAAATCACGTGCGATATACTTTCGCGGATAGTGAGGGGCAGAAATTCACCGCCGTCGCATTCGATGCAATCGACAAATTCACCCTCGAACCCTTCGATCTCGACGCCCACTCTCAGCACGCTCGCGTGATGGTCGAGTTGATGGCGAATGAATGGAATGGGGTGACTAGGGTCGAGGGGCGATTGTTAGGGATGAATCTGGCCGAATCTAACTATTGATTTTATTGTGATACCGTGATATAATCTTGACATTATGAAGAAGGTTGAGTATGGGTTTTCCAAAGGTGGTGTCGCCAAAGAAGGCGTAATACGTTTTCAAGTTACTGAATTTGATGATGTTGGCTGGTCTGAAACTGACGAGGAGCAATCGATTAATGTGATTAATGCACCAGAGGTCGATGCTAAACGATTAGCGGCCATGCGAGAGGAGCCGCATTACAGCAAGATTGCGAGATTGGGAGAGGATGCCATCGAATATGCGCTACTTAACCACGAGGCTTCTGAGGGCAACGGTGTGATTCTTTACAATATGGGTGCCGGTGGCAACAAAGACCACCCGGTTGGCGCGCGCGAAGCCGAAGTTTTGGCATTCGCCAATCCGGACAAACAAATCCTTTTGATAAATAATACCGGCTCGGGGCAATCGTCATTGGTTCCCCGTGATATTATGAAACAGATGAAGACGGACGGTATCTATGGGCCGCAGGGCGAATGGATGCTAAGGATACTTGAAAAGCAGCTGGAACCATACGGTGACAAAATTGAAATATGGGGCAATTCGGCTGGTGCGCGTGTGGCTATGGGCATGGCAGCGGCGGTCGCCGCGGTCGGTCAAAACATTGCTAATTTGCGCGTAGTTGGTCCGCTGTCGGCAACTGATATGACACCGCTCGGTTTCTATGCGCAGCTTGCGTTGATGGGGAAAGCCGCGGGAAATTATGGTAAATCGTCGCCTTACAACGAGACTTTAGAGCTATGCTATACCGAGAAGTCGGGCAAGAAAAAGAGAATTAAACCCAATTGGACAACTCAAAAAGGCGCTTTTGTTGATAATATGTGGAATTATCAAATGGCGATGCGTCATGCGAGCGGGATGGAGGCCGACCTTAACGGCGCTATGACTTCTGTGCAGGAGGATATAACAATTATCCAGCCAGAGTTTAGTAAATTTGCTACGCCATCGCAGATGTACAGCAGGCTACTTAGGATAGCGATTGATCAAGAGCATGTATTTAGGTTGCACCCGGAGTTGCGACACATTATTATTAAAAATCACACTGATGCTATATCATCGGAGGGAGCCGGTGCACGACCGCAAGTTACGCTGTATGAAATCGCCAAACAAAGATGACTTGCGAAAAATCCTAACATCTGCTAAACTGTCCCCCATATGATAAGTGTTAAGAGAAAAGACGCCAAAGAGGCGAACGAGAATTTACTTCGTCGGTTCAATCGACGTGTGCTGCAATCGGGTGTGGTGGCCAAAGCAAAAACTGCGCAGCGATTCAGCAAACCCCAGAGTAAACGTGATCGTCGAAACAGCGCGATTGTGCGTGATCAGAGGAAAGCGGCCAAGAATCTGCAGATTCGTCTGGGTCTGGTAAAGGCGAAATAATTCTTTCGTATTTTAAAAATCGCCCTCACGCTGGGCGATTTTCTATGTTAAACTATTTATGAAAAGGAGAAAAAATGGGCATAATTGAAACAATCAACGCGGATCTAAAAATAGCGATGTTAGCACGTGACGAATTTACCACGATGACACTGCGCGGACTAAAATCAGCGATTCTGTACGAAGAGGTCGCTAAGGGCAAACGCGACACGGGTCTGTCCGACGCGGAAATCGAAGAGGTTATCGCGAAGGAAGTCAAAAAACGCGATGACGCGATGAAAATTTACGCGGACGCGGGCGATAACGAGCGCGCCGACAAAGAGAAGCGCGAGGGGGAAATTTTGCAAAACTACTTGCCGAAACAATTATCGCCAGAGGAGGAAAAGGAATTAATCACTCAGGTGATCGCGGAAAATAATTTCACCGCTCAGGATTTCGGTCGGATTATTGGTGAAGTCAAAAAACGCGCCGGTAATGCGACGACGGGCGAACGGATTTCTAACATATTAAAACAGGAGTTTTTTAAACAATGATTATTATTTTTGGTTCGGCTGGTTCGGGTAAATCAACTCAAGGTGAAATTTTAGCGGAAAAACATGGATGGAAATGGGTTAGTTCAGGTCGAATGTTTCGCTCCAGCGGTGATGCTGAAATTGAAGCGATTATTAATCGCGGCGAATTAGTGCCGGACGAAATCGTTAATTATATGATTTTTACCATTCTCGACGAAATTATCACCAAAGACGAAAAAGGTGGCGTAGTTCTTGATGGGTATCCGCGAAGAATAGAACAAGCGAAATATCTAGTGCAACATAACACAAAATTGTATGGACAGCACAACATTAACTTGGCCGTGATGATTGATGTAAACAAGGACGAAGTGCTAGAGCGCATGAAATTACGTGGACGCGATGATGATACACCAGAAGAAATCGAGAAGCGCCTAAGTATTTATCATGCAGCGATTGATCCGATTCTAGAATACTTTACTGAACAAAATATCCCCGTAGTTCACATTAATGGTGTTGGTTCGATTGAAGAAATCCACGAACGAATCGAAACAGAATTGATTAAACAAGGAATTATATGAGTTCGGTCCAATCGCAAAATTTCACTCCAGACGAATTACGTCATATGCGCGAAGCGGGTAAAATTTTAGCCAGTATTTTCCGCGATTTGCGCGGTCAAGTCAGAGCGGGTACGACGGGCAAAGAACTCGATGCGTGGGTAGCCAAAGAAATCAAAGCGCGCGGTGCGTTAGCGACCTATAAAACGCCAGAAGTGAATTTCCCGGGCGTGATTTGTGTTAGTATTAACGACGCGATTACCCACAGTGTGCCGACCGACGAACCGCTAGAAAAGGGCGATTTGGTTGGTTTTGATTTGGTGATCGAGATCGGCGGGATGAAAGCGGATTCGGCCTTTACAATGTGTGTTGATGAACAACCGACGGGCGCGAAAAAACTTTTATTAACCGCGACAGAAAAGGCGCTATACGCGGGTATTGACGCGATTAATGGTGCGATAAAGACCGGCGATATCGGTGCGGCGGTCGAAAACGTATTGAAACGAGCGCGACTCGGCATCATCAAAAATTTGGTCGGTCACGGTATTGGTCGTCATATGCACGAAACCCCAGATATTCCGAATTACGGTCAACGCGGCAGCGGCGTTTTGGTGCCGATTGGCAACGCAATTGCGATTGAACCGATGGCGACGCTTGGCACTTGGCGCATCATCCAGGACGCTGATGGTTGGACCATGCGCACCGCCGACGGCAGCCTAGCGGCACAATTCGAGCATACGGTTTTGATTACCGAAAGTGGTGCGGAGATTATTACGCAATTGTAAGATATTTCAGTGACACTATTCCACCAAGCATATTACCGAAGATATGGATTTTTCTACTGTTATATGCTATCATTTCTTTATGGAAAGTACGCATGGCATAAAACAGCAGACGGGGGGGGGGTAATTTCTCAGAAATTCTCGCGGCGGCTGAAAGGAATGACAATGAAGGTTGGAATTTTGTTGAAAAGAATCTTGACCCAAATGACCCAGATGCAATTGCGTTTATTATAGTAGGTATTAAGAGTGAAAACCCTGACTTGCGCGATTTAGCATACTCAATTCTTGAAGCAGCGGATAAAGTCCCAGAGGAAATTGTAGCCGAGGCGATGCAAACTGCTAAGCAGGAAATCAGCAATGAGTTAGAAGAAGGTTCTTCCGAACGATTTGCACAGTATTGTGCGGCAATTGGACTACTGAAATTTCAAAGAAACCCAAGTCAACGAGCAATTGAACTTGTTGAGAAAGCAGTAACTGATCCAGAAGTTTTAGAAAGCACAGTTGAAATTGCCAAAAGGTATTTAAACAAACTTAATTCATAAATTTTATTCTCTGTGAAATAAGGTTTGCCGGCTTTATGTCGTAGAGATGTTGTAAAAACCACAACATAAAACACATTATCATAATCGGTATTTGACTAAAATGTCAGATTGGGACTTGACAAATCGAGAGAGAGAGAGAGTATTCTAGGTGTGTATAACTTAAGATGCAAAATGTCAAGGAAGGAATTATATGATAAGTGAAAAACCGGGATTTGCGCCAGGATTACCATGGTCAGAAACCCATAAAAGTTGGATCAAAGATATCAACGAGCGTGGCGTAGGGTATCTGGAGGAGTTCTTTCGTGACGAATCATGGCTTGGTGTTCAAATGTGTCGACTTGGTTGGGCTGGACTGGCTTATGACGCCAGGGCGGAATTGCACAGGAGGAAGTTGGTTAAATTGGCCCAACGGCAAAATGCAAAAAATGAGTTGTAAAAACCACAACATTTATATCTGAAATTTAAGCAAAAAAGTATTGACTAGGGGTGGGAAGTGCGCTAAAATAGACGGAGTCTAATGCGAGAGTTCTTTGGTTGACCTCTGGAAAATGCAAATTCTGGGCGGTTGGTTTAAGAACTGCGTTTGACGCAATTTTACAATTTGGTAGTGCAAGTCAATTTCGTCAGTCTTTTGAAGATTTATCTTCAAAGGAAACATCTTTTATGTTAGTTTCAAAACTATACAATGCTTCGTAAGGAGAAGAGTTTGATAAAGCAACGAAACGAGAGAAAAGAAAATTTATTTTCTTTTCCGAGTGAGGCAGCTTTACCCAACTCTCCATAATTGCGGAGCAATTATGGAGAGTTTGATCCTGGCTCAGGATGAACCTTGACCGCTTGCGGTCAGCAGAGGACAATACGGCATTCATGCCGCCAGCCTCGTAGGGTTTAAAATGAGTGAGGTCGCGATCCTTTAACGGAGAGTTTGATCCTGGCTCAGGATGAACGCTGGCGGCATGCCTAACACATGCAAGTCGATCGGAAACAGGCTCACTTTCGTTTTGTCGCCCAGGACGCGGGGATTTTCGTAGAAAATCAGCCGCATCACAAAAAGGGAGGAACAATGAAGCGAAAGTGAGCGCTGTCGAGAGGCGGACGGCTGAGTAACGCGTAGGAACGCACCCTTTACTGAGGGATAACTACTCGAAAGAGTAGCTAATACCGCATATTATCTTCGGATCAA
>WQTP01000030.1 GCA_009786195.1 Candidatus Saccharimonadota bacterium | reverse complement strand
GGGGGGGGGCGCTAGATCTTGGGTTCGCTGTTGGTCTGGTCGTCAGCGATAGACCAGATAAAACTTTTCCGACGGTCGACAGAATCAACGACAAATATGGGCTAAATATTCAAAAAAAGGCAGTAAATGCCGAGCTCTATCCCAGGGGTAAGAATGGGCGTGGTATAACTGATGAAGAATCGGAAGTTATGTACCAGTTGTTTGAAGAAGGTGGGTTCGCAGTAAAGGTATGTCTAGGGTATATGCAAATCCTTCGTGGCAAAGTTATGGAGGAGCTTGGTTGGAATCCAGACATGACCAATCCGCTAGAAGCAAAGATAATTAACACTCATCCAGGTATATTGCCAGCCACAAAAGATACGCATGGTTCTGACACTTCCCAGAGAGTCTTAGATTTAAGATTATCACATACGGCGCATACAGTTCATGTGGTTGCGCCCGGTGTAGACGAAGGACCAAAGTTGTACGAGCACCTGGTGCCAGTAAAAGATGATGATACGGCTGAGACGCTGTTTGGCCGAGTGCAAATTGCCGAAAAGGCTGCCATGCCACTAATTATTTCCGCTTTCTTGCGCCAACAGAAATTGTTTAAAGAGGGTAAGTTGTAGAGTTATGCTGCCCTATCCGGTCGGAGCATTTGCATGTTAATGAATGTGTTTGCTTTGTTCAGAAATGTGTTGTAGAATCTATAGTAAGGCGTGGGCGCTATGTAAAACTTAGGTGGAGTCAAGGAGTACAGTATGAGCAGCCCTGAAAACGAACTAAATATAACCAAAGTGCTTGTGCAGAACAAGCCAGGAGTAGGTGATCCAGGGGGGGGGGCAGTTACTAAGGCACTCCTTCAGCGAGGCATTGATACTGGTAGTATAGCGACTGGACAAGTATATTATCTACAAGGACTAACTCCAACAGAGGTCAGTCTGCTAGCAGAACAACTATTATGCAATCCAGTTAGTCAGACTCATGAAATTAACCCACGGACAGATTATGGTGATCCAGCATATATAGAAGCGGCGTACCAACCAGGGGTCACGGACCCAAACTCGCAACCAATTGTAGATGTTGCTAGACGAATAACAAATGGCGATGTCACTGGACAGATCGCGTGTAAAACTGCAGTGGCCTATCAACTGTCTAATGGTGAATTAGGATCAGAAGTCACCTCTGCCCTTATAAATCCACAAGTCCAAGAACAAATCACGGAAATACCAAATTCATTGATAATCAAACTTGAACCTGGATCAGTTGATATCGTCGAGATGCGGAATGCGAATGACGAACAGCTCATGGAATTATCATCCGGGAAACTGTTTCTTAATCTCGATGAAATGCGTATAATTCAAGATTATTACAAAGATGTAAAACAACGCGATCCAACCGATGCAGAGCTTGAAACTTTCGCCGCAGTTTGGAGCGAGCATTGTTGTCACAAATCAATGAACGCCGTCATCCTAGAAATACAGCCAGACGGTAGTATTCTCAGGAAACCATCTAACTTTTCCAAAATTAAAGAATCTGCCAAAAAAAGTGCCAATTACGATGAACTTGTCCTTTCAGCGTTTCACGATAACGCGGGGGTGATAAAACTATTCGATGGGTTTGCTTTGGCTATGAAGGGCGAAACCCACAACAGCCCTTCGGGTCTCGATCCATATGGTGGCGCGATGACAGGTAGTGGCGGAATCTACCGTGATATTTATGGTACTGGACTAGGTGCGAGGGTTATTATTTCTACTGACATATTTTGTTTAGCACCACCAGACATGAATCCAGCATTAGTGCCACTCGGGGCGCAAAATCCATGGTACATGTTGAACCAGGTCGTTAAGGGTGTGGGAGATTACGGTAATCGTATGGGTTACCCGACCGGCAACGGGTCTTTCCATTTCGACCCGCGTTTTGCCGCCAAACCAACCGTTTTGGTCGGCGCATTTGGCATCATGCCAGAATCCAGAGCCGAAAAAGGCGTTCCGGAAATCGGTGATTTAGTGGTAGCGTTTGGTGGTCGAACTGGGAAAGATGGTATTCATGGTGCAACCTTTTCGTCTGGTTCTATGACGTCAGAAACTAAAGACATTAATTCTGGTGCTGTCCAAATCGGTGACGCCATAACTGAACAAAAAATGTCCAAAGCCATAAATGAGGCGGCGGACCTAGGGTTGTTCAGAGCTATTACCGATTGTGGCGCAGCCGGATTCAATTCGGCTATTGGCGAAATGGGCGAAAATACCGGCGTGAGAGTTGATCTTAGTAAAGCTCCAACTAAGTACGAAGGACTCAAGCCGTGGGAAATCTGGATTAGTGAATCGCAAGAACGTATGGTAGCAGCCATATCACCGGAAAATATTGAAAAATTCCGACAGATTTGCAAGAAATACGATGTTGAAAATGTAGTTTTGGGCGAATTCAATGGAAGCAATAATTTGACGGTCACATATGGTGATGAGATGGTGGTTGATTTGGACTATGACTTCTTGAAGCATGGGTTGCCACAGCGCGAGATGTTGGCAAAATGGGAAGCGTCGATGATTGAGGAAACAAAACCCGAAACCCCTCAGAATAATGAAGAATGGGCTAGTCGTTTTGAAGAAATATTGTCGCATTGGGATGTTTGTTCCAAAGAAGATATTGTTAGGCGCTATGATCACGGTGTCGGTGGCGGCACTATCACCTACCCTTATGGTGGTGTTGACCAAAGCGGGCCGAACGATGGTTTCGTGGTACGTCCCGAGTTGGATAAGGAATGGGGTGTGGTACAAGCGCATGGCCTCAATCCCAGGCTCAACGATATCGATCCGTATTATGGTACGATAACTGCTTTCGCAGAAGCACTGAGCAATTACGTTTCGGCCGGTGGTGATATTGGTCGTGCGAGTGCTGTTGGTAATTATATAACACCAACACCTGGCGACAACGACCCGAGTGTGATGGGTGCTGTCTGTAAAATGACTGATGCTGCTTGCGACATGATGGAGGCGCTGGGCGTGCCAGTGATATCCGGCAAAGACAGTATGTCTTCGACCTATATAAACAAAGAAACTGGCGAAGTTATTAAAATCCCACCGGTTTATTGTGCGCAAATTGCCGGTGGTATCGAAAATGTTGACCAAGTAATGACTAGCGAACTGAAAAAACCTGGCGAAACAGTTTTGATGCTGGCGGGTTATCCGCAATATGGCATGGGTGGTAGTATCTACTACGAGGTGACTGGCGGTTCAAGCGAGAATTTGCCAAAAATTGATCCTTATAAACTTAAGGCAACTCTAAATGATGTCCATGCACTCATTAAAAATGGTGATGTATTAGCCTGCCATGATATTAGCGACGGCGGGCTGGCGACTGCTGCGATTGAGATGTGTTTCGGTAGTCAACCTGGAGCTGGTGTTGAGCTAAGCTTGGATGGCGCTGATTTAGAACAAGAGCTGTTTTCCGAAACGGTGGGATGTTTCGTGATAGAAGTTAGCCCAGAACAAGCTGATGATCTAAAGGGCAAAGATGGTTTCAAAATTATCGGCAAAACCACTAACGATGGCGGATTTACCGTGAAGTCAAATGGTGAAGAGACCATTTATTCTGGCGTGGGACGTCTAAAGAATGCCACTCGGACACTAGAAGGAGGTGAATATGACAAGGCGGCCTAATGTTTGTGTGCTGGATTATGCCGGCATCAACTGCGATAAAGAAACAGCATATGCTATTGAGCAAGCTGGTGGTAATGCACGGATGGTTCATATCAACGAGTTGCGCGAAAAACCAAATAGCCTACTAGATTATGGCGGCCTAGCCATCCCGGGCGGCTTTTCGGCTGGTGATGCTGTTCGCGCTGGCGCGGTATTGGGTAATATATTATCAACCGAATTTCCAGAGCAATTGGCGAAATTTACGGAATCTGGTCGACCTGTGATCGGTATATGTAATGGATTCCAAATTTTGACTGAAACGGGTTTATTATCAACTGGTCAGTTGGGTAAAAAAGAGGTTGTGCTCACAAGTAATGAAAGCGGAAAGTTTGAATGTCGCTGGATAGAACTAGCTGTTGGCAAAACAGCCTGCGACTTTGTTCGGGGATTACCAGAATTATTGGCTGAATATGACGAAATGTCCATCTCGATGCAGATAGCTCATGGCGAAGGTAGACTATTTGGCCTCGAGGAAACGATTAAGGGTCTCGAGCAAAATGGTCAGGTCGTTTTGAGATACGTCGCTGCGGACGGTTCACCAGCTGGCGGTAGTTATCCGGATAATCCCAATGGGTCTATAGATGATATAGCAGGTATATGCAGTCCAGGGGGCAATATTTTTGGCCTAATGCCCCACCCTGAGCGCTCAATTAGATCTATGCACCCAGACCAGAAACGTACCGAAATAAGCCGTGCCTGTGGCCGCAAGATATTTGAGAATATGATAAATATGATTAAAGATGCATAAACGCAATGTTATCTGATCTGTAAAGTTTCACCCGCATAGACTAGGTTAAGCGGCCTGATTACCACTTTTCTCTCACCAGCTTCGACGTGACCAGCAACAAGCGCCGACAAACCGTTCTTTTCTGCTTGTGCTATAACAGCATCCACTTGGTCGGGGCTGACATAAATAGCAAAACCAGCACCCATATTGAAAGTGCTATACATTTCCTCGGTTGGCGTTCCGGCTAACTGTTGCATTAGTGCGAACTCTGGCTGGGGTTCGGGTATCTTGTCTATAACATATGAAAAATCTCGGGGCGCGCGCATCAATTTTCTCCAACCATGCCCCGTGATATTAGCCATATAATGAAGATCAACATCAGCATCTTGTAATGACCTCACCAAATTAACGTATAGTGGCGTTGGTGTCAAAATTGCTTCACCAAAAGTTTGTCCACTCGATAATTTGCGTTCATATAAATCAGGATTAGTCTCTGCCAACTTGCGTACGAATGACAGGCCGTTAGCGTGGATACCACTGCTACCGATAAGCACGATTGAATCGCCCTCAGATAACCCGTCATACGTTACTAAGTGTTCTGGTTTTCGAACGATTCCCATAGCGTCACCTGCTAAGTCAATTCGTTGAGGATCGATTACTCCTTTCAAAACGGGGGTTTCGCCACCTACCCACAAAACACCGATTTCTCGACAAGCCTGTTCCCAACCAGCTACTAATTCGCGAGCTCGTTGTTCGTCTTTGGCCCACTCCGAATCCCCTAGCCCAAAGTAAGCGGTTATTATTTGGGGCATCGCGCCGACTGTAATTAAGTCGTTAACAATCATCGCTACAGTATCTTGCGCTAACTTATTATAGTGTGTAGTGTTTGGTTGACGGTTATCATCAGCGACAATATTTTTTGTGCCTAGACCCTCAGTTACTTTGGCGATAAGTTGGCCGTCGGGTAATTGCACAACAACAGCCGACTCGCCAATAGTCTCGAGAATGATTTGTGTGTTATCTGCGTTTGTGTTTTCTACAGCCAATTTTTGCATAGCTTCCTGAGCAGCAACTTTCAGCTGGTCGATATCCTCGTACCTGACACCAGCATCTTCATACCGTAACCCCCCCCCCTCTTGTGGTTCACCAATCGTCATCACAAAACCTCCTATCTGTCGAGTATTATATCCCATGCTTGTAATTTTGGCAAATACCTAAAGATCATCCTTCTTTGCACTCAAGAATGAACCCCATCGTCGGATGAAACTGAGGATCGTTTTGAGTGGTAATTCAACAAACATATCGAGGAAGCGTGAGACAATGTTAATGCGAGCGTAGGTTTCGTTGATTTTTCGACCAACTGCGACGAACGGCATGTATAGAAAATCACGTAGCATAGTAACAGAAGTTTGGGCCTCGTCGCCGACTTCGATTTCGCGAATATTGCGACTAAGTCGAAAACCGAGAAAACTAGCGGTACTAATAAAGATAAAGAAAACTATTAAGTGCACTAATTCAAATTCCGCGTAGTTGATTAATATCCAAGCTACACCGCTAAAAACAGCAACAATCAACGCGCCATAGGCGATATTCCAACCAGTACCAAAAGTCTTACGACGACCTTTCATGTATGGTTTGGATGGCATCGGTTCGAATAAAATACGAGTGATTTCTTGATTTAGCGCTTGCGAGTTACGTTCAGTCGGCATGAGTAGAGTGAGTCTTAGTGCGATCATGTACAATGGCGGTAACAGCAAATTGACCACGAGCGGTAACCACTGCACTTTGTCGTGCGCCCAAATATCGTATGGTACTTCGGCGGCAACGCCAATAATAACTTTAGTAATAATCAAGAAAACCACACTTCGAAAAATACCACGGTTGATATTTTTCGAAACTGATTTATAAGCTTCATTAATTGCTAAATTATACTGATCACTATAAGATTGTTCGTTCGCGAAATATTCAGTCATGTTATCATCGTTACTAGCAGCCAGAAGAGCAATCCTTAACGGTGCACCGTGACGATCAACCAAATGGATCAACTTTTTTAATGCAGGGCTGGCCATAATTTGATCGACTTGCATGTTGAACTTGGCGAACTGAGCAACATGGCCGAGCGGTACTTGGTAACGCGAAATGAGACTTAGACGGATGGCGGCTGGATCAGCGTGAAGAAGCGTCTGTTGTACAGCAACGAACAGTGTAGCTTCGTAACTAGCGGGCTGATCATCGAAAATCGCCTTAACGTCGATAGCGTTCAGAAAATGATTATAAGCAAAATCCGCAAAAACCACGTTCAAACGATGATCGCGCAACTTTTGTTCGATAGCTGCTGACATTGGTTCAAGCGTCCAACGATCAGTCACTTCGCGCGGGAATTTCTGTAACAACTTGGACCTTGAATGCGAATAATCGCGGGCTAACTGTGAAATCTCACTAATAGTTTTGAGGGTGATTGAATCGTTTTCAAGATAACCAGCCAACGTTAATTCGGTAATTAGTTCTTCTCCAATATCGCCAAGATTAAGGTCGGGCGTAAGATAAGTACGCTTAAAAAAACGTCGAATCGCCTGCATCAACAATAAATTTTCCCCGTTGTTTTCGCTGGCGTTCCTTAAACTTTCATATAAATAAGTCAAACTCGCGCCGGTAGTTTGAATATGTAATTTTTCACGTGTTTCGTTATCAATCTGCTCACGACTCTGAGCGTCGCGGACTAATTGCAATTCACGCGTAAACTGTTTAGCTAAAATATTAGGTTCTCTCATGATGACGCGTGTATTGTAACATAAAGGATCATATTTTACCAGAAGGATTCACAATAATCCACTGACCAACCGACAAATCACCCAAATGATAGTTGCCAAAATCAGTACGATGCAACTTGATAACGACGTAACCAAGTGCAGTAAAAGTTCGACGAATTTGACGATTGCGACCTTCGTGCATAGTAACGCGCCATTTTAAAGAATCCGCCCCACTACCCATCCTTTCTAGCGCTAACTGTGATTTTCCATCCGCTAAATTAATACCAAAATCAGAAATCATCTGTTGATGGAGCGGTTTGAGTGGTCG
Source organism: Candidatus Saccharimonadota bacterium (assembly GCA_009786195.1). Lineage (GTDB taxonomy): Bacteria > Patescibacteriota > Saccharimonadia > Saccharimonadales > Saccharimonadaceae > WQXA01. Next base: position 15,557 of record WQTP01000030.1, on the reverse strand, counting down.
ATCTAATTCCACCTCATAAATTTTGGTTTTAGCGAATTTCGGATGTGTCATAGAAAAAGCAAAATCACCATCATCGGTCAATAGAATTAATCCTGAACTGTCGCGGTCGAGGCGACCGACTGTTTTTAATTTTTGAAGTTCGGGCGGTAACAATTCGTACAAAGTTTTACTATCTTTTGCCTGAGCGCGGCGCGAACTAACGTAACCGACGGGTTTGTGCAACATGACGAAAGTGTGCTCGGTGGGTAATTTTAGCTCGCGGTTGTCGAGGGTGATTATGGTTCGGCCAGGCATCTGTTTAACGAGCCCGTCTCCTCCTCGCTTCGCCTCGTCGTCAACCGTCTGGCGATTTGGCGCCAGCCCAGCCTCGTTAAACAGAACCTGGCCTAGTCGTGCCACTTTCCCATCAACTTTCACACGGCCGGCGGCGATCAAAACATCAGCTTCGCGGCGAGATTTACCGGTAGCGCTAGCGATGAATTTATTGAGACGCATGACTTTTCTATTTTATCAAAAAATCTAATCACGAAATAGTTACTTACAATCTACGATTGATTCGGAAAAGTGGCGCTCTGATCGGGCGGTGTGGCAGGTAAAGTATCAATACTAATAGCGCCAGTGGGGTCAATTTGAATTTCGGGTACGTCTATTTCTGGCACAGTAACAGGTTCGGGTGCGGCTGGTAATTGCGATTGGAAACCCGGTTGGATCGGCAAAGCCATAATATCTTTAGCATCTTCATTAGCTATCAGATTCGCTATATCGATCTTGGGTGTGACAGCCTGACCGGTCGGTTGAATAACACGAGCACTAACATGCGAACTACTCTGAGCTAAGTCGACAGACGGTTGATACGGTTTTTCTTGACTATCTTCATCTTCTTCAGACACTTCTTTTGGTTGGAAGGATGGTGTTTCTTCGGTCGGCGACGCATCATTAGTTGGTGTGGTTAGTACATCGGAGCTGGTTTCGGGCGGTTGGGCGTCAGGTGGTGCAACTGGTGGTAAATTGGGCACATTTTCTGGTGCTGTTGATATGTTTGGTGTATCTGAAATAGAAGTAATTTCCGGCACAGTGGTGGGTTGTGTTGTTGGTGCAGGTGCGGGTGTTGGTTCGGACGCGGGTGTAAACATCGACGCTACTGGCACATTTGGCGTAGTAATAACGGGTATGTTAGGTGGTGTTGGTGGTAAGGGTGGAACTGTTACACCGATAGCAGCACTCGGCAAGGTAGCCTGAGGCGGATTAATGGGTGATTGATTTGGTGCTGGCATTTGAGTAGATAATGGTGAGGTAACTGGGATAGCTGTAGACTGATCCTGAACTTCCGCGTTGCGATCATTCAGAACTTCATGTACGGTATTAACAACATCTTCAATACCGACCTGGGACTTAACTAAATAACGATCAGCGCCCAAATTTTCACCACGTTCACGATGTTGGTCGCCACTCAGAGCGGTCATCATAATCACCTTAATACTTTTTGTCACTTCATTATTACGAAGTAAGTCAAGCATCTCAAATCCACTGATCTTTGGCATCATCACGTCGCTGATGATCAGCGTTGGTTTTTCACGCAACGCGACAGATAGAGCTTCTTCACCATCGCCAGCACTAACAATATCATAACCCTCAGCCAGCAATCGCACCCCATAGATTTCGCGTAAGGATTTATCGTCTTCGACCAACAAAATCTTAGTCATTGTTATACATTATATCGTTTATGCTTGTCCAGTGCAATAGTTTCATGACCGACCTGCCGTGGCACCCCGTCGTGCTTTGATTTCATGTGCTTTAGCGATAGCTTGTTCGCGAGTCAGAATATCAAATTCAACCCAGAACGTTGAACCTTTACCATAATCACTATCCACACCAATCTGACCGCCGAGTCGATCAGTTAAGTTTTTAATTAGATACAAACCAAGACCCGTACCGCCGACTTCACGCGTATCACTATTATCAACACGATAAAATTTCTGGAACAAGTGCGGCACATCTTCAGCTGGAATGCCGATACCAGTGTCGATGATACTAATGTGAACTTTGCCCTGATTTTCAGTCACGCTTACTTTGATACTCCCCTGTTTAGTATATTTAATAGCATTATCCAAGATATTTTCAAGAATTTCTTGAAATTGATCAATATCGACGTAAATAATGTAAAGTGGTTGGATTTCGCCGACGCTATCATACTTTAATTCTAATCCTTTTTTATTCGCCTGAACACTTATCTGTTCAACAACCTGGCGGACAGCAGCGCCAGCATCCACCAAAATTGGATTACCGCGCACGTGACCATCATCAACTTTAGTGACATCGAGCAGATCTTGGAATAAACGACCAAGATGTTGAGAAGCTTCATGAGCTTTCTGAGCGTAAACTTTAGCCCGCGAATCAATTGTTGCAGTAGCCGGATTGAGCAACATACCAATATATCCTTCGATAATAGCGATCGGTGTGCGCATTTCGTGACTAGCTGTACTAATGAAATCAGATTGTTGACCACCCTCCCGTTTTTCGGCTGTGATATCGCGAAAGATCACTACAACACCACCATTATTCGATTTGCCGAAAGGGGTAACTTTGACAGAAACTCGAACGTATTTCTTAGATGCCGTTTGGAGAAAAACATCGTTTTGTTGGGTCGGATTATTGGAACGCACCGCGCAAATAATCACATTCAAGTCATCAGGTATCGGATGTTCGGTAATATCGAAAAACTTGAAAATACTGCGAAAATCCAAATTAACAGCATCACTCATCGCCCAGCCGGTCATCTCGGAAGCTGCCGGATTGAACAGACTGATAATCCCCTTGTCGTTAATAATAGCGATGCCATCAGAAATCGCATTGATAACGATGTTGGCCCTCTCAGTGGCTTCAAGAGCCGCGCTCAGATCGGCGGCGTGCTTACTTAATTTCTTAGACTTGCTAAACGTATGACCCACCCTTTGTAAATACCCTAAACATTCGGACAAAACGTCCATAATTATTGTAACAGAAAAGTACATGTGTGAAAAGATACTGTCGCCATGACCGCTTTAACACAGTATGAAATGGTTCTGAGATTGTCATATCTCGTGTTTTATGTTATAGTAGGAGTATTATGTCAGAAAAAATCTCATCTTATTCTGATTTGCGTACCCCCCGTTCTCTTGAGCTTATTCGAAAAAATGTGATGAATCCTCGTTTATATGATTGCTTGCGCTGCGAACTGCCGCAGTGTGCCGAGCAGCCATGCAAACCAAAGCTGGACTCATGGAATTATTTAAATTGTTGCGAAACTTACCCATGTGGTTTTTTGCCGGTCGATTTTCTTGATGAAAATGGTGAGTTTGACATACAAAAACTAAGGGATGGAGTAGAGTCAGGTGAAATCGTCATAGAGGAGCGGCGCCCAGATGAAGAATTTTACGAAATTGCAAAATACTATCCTCGTCCGGCTGGCAAGAACGATGATCCAACCATGTTAGCCGAACCGTATTCCTCAGGCTTGAAAAGCTCGTCGGGTAATAAATGCACTTGGCTCACACCGACTGGATGCAAAAAGGATTTGGAAAACAGACCGCTTGAGGGTGCTATGAATCAATGTTGCGACGTGAGTGGTGACGACTTATTCCCCATCAACCTCGAGCGATATATCGCCCACGCTGACCTTCGGTGGCTGCCATTTCAAGAAGAACTAAAAAAGATCATTTTTGACTACAACCTCGATCGTCATATAGAGGCGGAAAATAGAAAAAGATTTCAGGACGCTATGGCGGAAGTCGTAACGCGATACGGGAGTAAGTTTACTCAACTTTCAGATGAACAGAAAAAGACAATTATTCAAGAGTACATGAGCGACAGTGCTAAGGTTGATAGAATGTTTTCTACATCGAAAAAGAAGGTCCTCCAGTGTGCGTTTGAGCAAATGCAGTTTGAACTTGAGCTTTAAGCTTTGCCTCTATAGTTTTTACTTCCTCTTCCTCAAACATTAACATTTAAGCTCGGGGACTGCCCCACTAACTTCAAGCTCTTGCATACGACTGCGTTATGTGCTAAACTGCTCGGCATGAATTTGAATCGAACACAGTTTTTCTTTAACTTCGTCTTTCCGCGGCTGTGTTCAGATTTGATTGAAGCCCGAGTCTAAAAACTCATTCACACAGCCAGAAAAAGAGGCTTCGATCGAGAAGTCTTTTTAAGTTTAATAAATTAGGAGTTAGTTATGACTAATGAAATGAATATATATACACATCCGTATTGTAAAAGCTCGTGCAAAAAAGGTATGGAGGACCGTTGCCCATTAATCGATCCTGATAGAAGAAGTGAGATCTATGACAGAACAGCGACTATCGCGTACCAAATGACAATGTCGGAAAATCCTAGCGGGGACGTAGAAGGGGCGGTATCGCAAGCGGTGCGTGACAAGGAAATATCGATGATTGTCGAAGTCGACAGGTGTGGGCAGGCAGGACTTAGGCATGAGCGTAATCATAAACGAAGAGAAAAAAGAGCAACGAAAGAAAACAGGGGGGATGGTTACCAATGGATCCCGTATTAATTTCCCCGTTGACTTGGGACGTGGTTGTGTGCTAAAGTGAGGTTGTTAACCGAAGGCTTCAGCAGTGAAACCTTTTAAATTTTAAAATAAGGAGTTGGTTATGGCAGCAAGTAACGAAATGCTAGGTGCGGCAACAGGTGGAGTAGAAAACACGATGGGGGGGGGCTCGTCGGTAAGTGAGGCTGTAGGAGCTGCGGCTACTATTGCTGCCGGAGAACAAGGTATTGAAAACACGGATTACGATAACGCGTATTACGACGATGAGTATGCCTCACCAACTTACAAGTCGCATAAACGAAAACCACAGAGGTAACGGTGGCTTCACCGGGAAGGTTGCTATGCAACCGCCTGCCCAGCACCTATCACCCGGAAGGGCTGATTAGTGCTATGGTGACCTCACCGGGAATTGAACCCGGATTGTCAGGATGAGAACCTGATGTCCTAACCGTTAGACGATGAGGCCGTGCGAATTATTTTATCAGATAGAGAACGCTATGCCAAGACTCGAGCAACAACTTCGAGCATGCGACGCGGTGTGATATCAGCCTTGATGAGATAAGCATCAGCATCGGCCTCCATAGCTGAGCGAGAACTTTCGTCTTGTTCGAAATTGGTCATGACAATGATACGAGTATTCGGGATTTTATTTTCTGGTGTGTGGAGTTCATCTAAAATCAAATTACCCGTCTTTTCCGGCAACATAATATCCAGTAGAATCAGGTTATATTGACCCGAACTAGCAGCTGCCAAACCCGCCCGACCATCAATCAACCAATCAACTTCGTAACCAGCACCGCGTAAACTGCGGGTGTACATTTCACCAATGAAACGATCATCCTCAATGATCAAGATTTTAGCGGTTCTATTTGGTTGGTTGTCCATAGCTTAATTGTACCACATTATCCTTGTATACGTGAATGATTGCGAATCCAACTACCACCATCGCGGATCAAATTATTGTTATCACTACTGCTCATAGCTAATTTGTCGGCAACAGTTGAAAAAATCGGTAAAGTAAAGGTAAAAGTCGAACCCTTCCCCTCTGTTGATTCGGCGCCAATATGACCGCCATGACTTTCAACAATACCACGACTGATAAATAGGCCAATGCCAGTACCACTAACCGCGTTGCGCGAACGATGACTGCGGTAGAATTTCGAAAATAAATTATTAGTAACAACGGCTGGCATGCCGATGCCATGGTCGCGAATACTAATAGCTACGAAATCGTCGCGAGGTGTGGCGCTGATTTCGACTTGTCCACCATCGTGACTATATTTGATAGCGTTATCAATCAAATTACAAAGAACTTCACTAATCGACGAACGATCAACAGCCACTGTTGGTAACTGGTCTGGTATCTGCCAAACTAAGGTGCGATTTTGTGTTCGGGCGCGTAATTCCATATCGTCCCTAACATCACCGATAATATCCGACACGGGGGTTTCACTAAGGTGCAACTTGAGGTGTTTATGATCATAGCGACTAGCGTTCAAGACGTTATTAACATAAGACGACAATCGTTTAGCACTAACGTTCAACCGATCGAGCAGATCTTGTTGATCTTTAGTTCTTGTTGTGCCAAGTTGTTGGTCTAAAATATCTAAATAACCACGAATCACCGTAATCGGTCCGCGCAATTCGTGCGCCGCTAGCGCTACGAAATCAGCGTTATCCTCTTCCCCCCAATATTCGGCTGTGCGATCGATGGTCACAATAACGATAGCGATACTGTCCAAAGAATCCTGACGATAATGAGCGATGACATCAAAAATACGACGATCGGGTTGATCGGGCGCAACATTCTGAATATGCGGCCAAATTTTCTCAGCTTCAATTTCATTACCAACGACTTGTTTTAACCAAGCATCCAGCGAATCATTAGTATCAGTAAAATCTAGTTGAATCTGACGTTTGCCGTCCGGCGCAGTATAAATCGGCGCTAGACTATTAGCGGCGATCACTCGGTGATTAGAATCCATGGCGATAAAACCAATCGGTAATGCCGCCAACAAATCCTGTAGAGGTTGCTGGGTGTCACTAGGGGTTGGTTCGTCCTTCTTTCGCGCGATACCACTGAGAATTGTCTCAAGTAGTAAATTCAGTCCACTTTTTATAAATCGTGGATCGTTACGATCGGGTAATGGTCCGGGCAGCGGTTCGCCACGAACGTACATCAAATAACGCGCCATCAAATCGGTAGGTTCAAGAACATAGCGCAAGAGTAAATAACCAATTGCTGATTCAATAACAATCAGAATGATAATAGTGGTCACTATAGCGGGCGCTAGGCCAAAAACACTCATTAACAAAGTAAAGGTCATAGCGGCGACGCCAACCACCAAAACTTCGACGAACACGAAAACCGACCAACTATTTGTAAACAACCGAGCGTAAAAACTACCAATTTGCGGCAGAAGGGGCCGATCCTTATTATCGCGATTCATGGTGCTGAACTCGTTTCCCAGGTGATTGCCCGACTAGCTGGTATCGCTGTGATCCAAGTTTGACCGCGCTTTAACTCGATCTCATTATCTGTTTCATCGTAAAAATAAATTTGCGAAGTGACGCTAGTTTTTGACCAAGTACCTTTGATGACTTGACCGTTCTGAAAGACAAAAGCCTCACCGCTGCCGGTCGTGGTGATTTGATTGTGAAATCCATCAGCCGCCAGAGTTTGTTTAACGCGAATGGCGATAACCACATCAGGTGTAATTTGGGTGGTAATCTTGTCAAGAGAGCGACTAAGATGCGATTTTCCACCAACAGAGCGCTGGTAAGTCTTCGTCGCCTCATCATAATGATAAGAAACAACATATTGACTACCTGAAATATCGAATTTAATATCGATCGCTGGTGTGTCAGCGGTTTTGGTTGAGTCAGAGTCTGACTTGATAGTTTCCCTAGTAAATCCAATGAAGTTCGAGGTCATTTTACCTTTTGATTCAGCTAATTGACTAAGGTGAGTATAATCAGTGTAAACGTTGTGCGGCGCATAGCGATCCTTGACCCGCCAATAAGTTGAATCGTTATAAAATTGATCCAAATCAACACCGTAATTACCGTTACGCATCATACTGATAGCTTCATCACTACCACCAACATGCGCGACAGCTGAGTCGAAAGCGGCTGCCCACTCGACATAATACGGTCGGATACTACGCACCGGTCCGATTAACGCCGGCTCAGATTCTTGATATATCACTAGGAAACGGGTGATGCCACCTTCAGCCACCGCCTCGAAAACCACACCCGCTTCGATGAGGCCAGATTGCGGTCGAGCTTCCGGCGAATTCTCAATCATCACCGCTAGGACTGTTGCTGCGGTTTTCTTTTCAGTAGTCTCACGACCGGTTAATGGCGAGTAATAACGCACGGGCTCAACTTTTTTAATAGGTTTAGCGAGTTGATCATTCTCAACGTTTCGATTGTTAAAGAAATTCAGCACTGCGAAAACAGCCACGACCATCACGACTATCACAGCAAGCGCGATAGCAAGAATCATTACCAACCGACGATGTATCTTGAACCAACTCTTTTTCTTCATCAGACTAGGCCGCCGCCGACCATCAGGGTGCGCCAACTTGCTCATGTTAAATATTATAGCGCATCTGGTATGCCTTTGCTACATTGACTTTTAACGTAAGTGTGATAAAATGGTAATATGGACTTAGTTTTATCCGGTGGAAGTTTGGGCGGTAAAGTGTCAACCGTGGATTATATCGACGATAATGTGTCGTATCTGACGGCGTTGGCGCTCGGTCACGCGTTGCCGACAGCGTTGCACGACAAACGCGCTCTGTCGCCCGCCCTGCGCGATCAATTAACTAAGCAAATCGAAGCCGCTCAGGCCGGCTCCGCGCTGATGGTGACACCGGCACCTGACTAAATTTTGATAGCTTGCTGGTAAATCGGGATGGTTTTCTTCTCAAGGCCTTCGTGTTAAAATAGTGACGCAGAATTGTTTGATTTGGTGGGGGAAAGAGGATTATATGGGGAGCCATAACATTCCTGATCAATATAGATATGGTAAGTGTAAGCAATGCCAACAACCTTGGCGATGCAATCCGAGTAATTTGACGGGTGAAGAAAAAAACCAGATCTATTCACAAAAGAATCCAGCAGGTGCTCTTGTAGAATTTTTACTAGATAGGTGCGCGCGCGGGCATGCGCCTACTGAAATGGGAACAGTTCCAAAAAACCGATTTGTGACACTAGGACAATATTTGCTGCATCAACACCCTGAATTAGGAATTGGACCTAATGAAATTAAAGAAGTTTATTATGATCGCAAGTGACTTTTCTGGAAGGTATTGCTTCAACCCGTGTTGTCGTTAATTTAGCTTTGTGCGAGTCGTGTCAGAGTTTCATCGCGCCCCAAGAGCATCATAGTTTCGGGTAGTCCGGGTGAAAACGGCGCCCAGGTCAGTGCGTAGCGAATCAGACTGAACAAAATCGGTGGTTTCGAATCAGTTTCGATCAAGAGTTCATTCAAAGTGTTCTGGAGTTCTTCGGCGTTCCAGTTTTCGGCGTCCAGTTTTCCTAGTTTATCCGCCGCGGCTTTTAATAGTTCAATTTGTTCGTCGCGCGTCAATTTCTTTAACTGTTTATTTTCGTCAATCATTCCCCAGTTCGGTTCAGGTCGGGTAAAGAAATATTCGCTCAAAGTTGGCAAATCCGCCAAAGTTTTCAACCGATCCTGGATGATAGTCAAAACTTTGCGACGTTCGTCGTCGCTGGCGTTTTGGCCGGCGGGGCCCCAAAAATTATTCAGTGCGTCAGACAAAGTCTGACTCTTCCCGAGTGTTCGCGCGTACAAATCATCTAAATCGAGTTTCTTGATCCACTGGGAATTCATCCAAACCAAACGTTTTTCGTCAAAACGCGCACCGCTCCGCCCCACCCGATCAAGCGTGAATTTGGCGATTAATTCTTCTATAGTAAAAATTTCTTGCTCGGTGCCGTCGTTCCAACCCATGCTGGCGATGAAATTGACCATGGCCTCCTGTACGAACCCGTCGCGGAAATATTCCAAAACGTCCTTCGCGCCGTCGCGCTTGCCGAGTTTTTTGTTGCCGGTTTCGTTCAAAATATGCGGCATGGTGGCAAAAATCGGTGGCGTAATTTCCAACGCCTCGTACAAATTCAAGTAGTTCGGCGTGCTGGCGATGAATTCTTGGCCACGGATGATGTGGGTGATTTCCATTTCCAGATCGTCGATAATGTGGGCGAAATTGTACGTCGGATACCCGTCGGATTTGATCAAAATAAAGTCGTCGATGGAATCCGCGCCGGCCAACAAATTGCCCATGACTGCATCGTGCCAGGCGTAGTCCTTTGGGTCGGATTTGAGTCGCAAAGGCTGCGATTCGTCCCAGACCGGCGGATTTTCCGGGCGGTGATCACGAAAACGGAAAGGCTTACCAGATTCTTCGGCATCTGCGCGGAGTTTCTGAACCTCTTCCGGCGTGTACGGATCGGCGTACGCCCGCCCAGCGGCCACCAACTTTTCGGCCCACTTTTTATAATTGTCCAGTCGTTCGGATTGTCGGTATGGCGCGAACGGCCCGCCGATGTCTGGGCCTTCGTCGTATTCAATCCCGAGTGCTCGCAGGCTTCTTATGATGTGGGCTTCGCTGCCCTCGACTTCGCGTTTTTTGTCGGTGTCTTCGAGCCGCAAAACGAATTTCCCACCGGCGTTTCGCGCTACTAAAAACGCAAACAAAGCAGTGCGGATACCGCCCACGTGGATATACCCCGTCGGGCTGGGTGCGAATCTGGTGCGAATCATGTCAATATCTTAGCAAACAATCAACGGAAAATCTACACACTTTCGGCGTACGCATGATTAATCTGCGAAGGAGACAAACACAACCGAACCATCATCAGCGGCGGCCTTCAGTCGAGGATATATTTTCCCATATGGGTCGTCCGCGAGTATTCCCTGAATGCGCTGGAAGATCCGTGCTGGATTCTCGCCTTTTGCCAAGCTGTCCATTAATTCAATATTGTCCCGGAATAGGCCAGAGCCCAAGGCCGCTTCGTAAAAACCATCACTAAAAGCTGCCACATATTTGACATCTTTTATCGGCAGAGTTATCATCTCTGCGTAATCAGCAGCAGACGGGTCGCCAGCGGCTATCCAATACCCACCGGGTTGTTTTGAATTCATTAGTTCCCTGACGCGTCGAATTACCGGTTGGATTACCTGCCAGGTTTCCTTGATTGATAAACCTTTTTGCAATTCTTTATCGAGCGCCGCAAAATTTTCTTGGTCGTGGTCAACGCTAAACACCATAGATTGCCCGTCGTTTTTTACAATCACTAATGGCGCGTCACCCAAAGCGATACCTTCTAGACGGTCGTCAACTATGCGAAATAACGCAACGGAGGCACTGGGAAATTCGAAAGCTCTGTCAGGCGTTGTGCCGAAGTTGTCTATCCAAGTGGACATTTCTTTTATGCTGTTTTTGAGTATATTGTGCAGGCTCTGGTTTTTATCTAGAACAGCTTGCCCCAGTAAATCGTTCATCTTATGAGAATACGCTTGAGCGTCAGTAGAATATTCAGGCGTGTCTATTATTCTAGTGTCGGACAGAGATGACGCTCCGTCGACTACAATCCCTGCTTTGATGTGCTTCTCGTCAATAAATGTCACAGCATCTTCGTTTTGCCGTGCGCCAGTCACGTTCCCGCGCTGCGTGAAAGAAATCGCTCGTGTCATTCTACACGCTTTCAGCGATGCGGGTGATTTGATTATCCCCAAGCGACTCGTTGCCGCTCAATGTGAACAAAATTCCTCTGTCAACCCACGCGGCAGTGCTGCCATAGCGATAAATTATCACTTGTCCTGCCTCAAGGATCGCGTACTCGTTGTTTTCCACTAAACTATCTAACACAACATTATTACCCCAAGTGTTATTCTGTTGCGTCAAAGAGTAACCGGCGCCACCACCATTTGATCTGTAATTAATGGTCACACTACCGGACGTATAAGCTACCGGTCCATCAATTGAATAACCACTCGGGATATAAGGTACGCGTGCGTCAATACCAGCATGTGCAGCCGCCACGCGAACACTGATTGACGGCATATTGACATAAGTAAAATAACCACCGAGCACTAAAATAGCCAGCGCCGCAGTGATCAAAGTTGGTGCAGTGAAACGACGACGAATGCGCAAAGCTTTCTTTTCAGCCCGATTGCGAGCCTTATGGTCAATCGGCTGATCCATTTGTTCGTTAATCAGTGCATCTTTCAAATTATAAGTGGTCGATATAGTGTCGGAAACCTCACGCTGAGCCAACTTTTCTTCCACACTATGAGTTAGCACGGGTGCGAATGGCGCATCAGCTTTTACTTCGTTCGTCACTTCTGTTCCTCTGATCTCAGTCTCAACTGTCGCAAAGTGGTGCACATCCGGATGAGTAGAAACTGTTTTCGATGTTTGACGAGTAGTGCTAACTTGAACCGTATAAGCGGGTTTTTTGACGAAATTGCGATTCAAAGTGCTGGAATGTTGCTGAACGCGATAGTGATTATCTTGAGCTGTTTGACGAATAGGTTCAGTGCGCTCAGTATCTACTTCGATCTGTTGCTCGGCGGCGGTATCACGAGCGGCTGCTTCGAGGCCGATTGGCTGAATTTCAACTGGTTTACCACCAGATACATAATTAGTTATCCAAGCTGGCTGATCAGTGATTTTGATCAACTCCCCTACTTGTTTTTCAGTGAACTGAGTGATCCATTCTGGTAACTCATGAGTGGACGTCGTTTCGGCAACAATTTCCTGAGCAATCTCCGCTCCTAATTCATCATCATCAAACTCACGAGCAATCGCCTCTGCCAACCGTTGCTGCTTGGACTGACGACGTATTTTTGGTGTTGTTTCTGTCACTGGCGACTCTTGTGTTCCAGTCTCGATTAGCTCCGACACATCATCTGATCCGTTAATCCGCAGTCCAGTTACTGAATCGTACTTCTGGCCGTTTATAACTACTGTTCCCATATGAAACCCCTCACTTTCTAATATCAACATTTTAACGCAAGCGTAAAAAAAGTGCAAGAGTTTCTTTACTTGATTTTAAGTTAATGAACTAGTATAATCATTGTCATCATCCCACCACATGCGAGATTGATATGCATAAACGACGCACCCGTAATCAACAGATTGCCATTAGGTCCTTTACCTACGGCGTAATGATGCTGCTCGCAGCAGTCGGCGTAGCCTTTTGTTTAGCCTGGGCGATGGGATTTCGGATTGATTGGAATGATGGTAAATTAACCCAAGTGGCGCTACTACAATTTAACAGTTTTCCCAGTGGTGCGACTGTTGACATTAATGGACAAGTATTATCAACTAAAACACCAACTCGCGCTAACGTCAAGACTGGCGAAACTACGGTAATTATGTCCCGACAAGGATATCGATCATGGCAAAAAACTGTTGATATGTCACCTAGCGGCGTGGTTTGGCTTAATTATGTGCGTTTAATCCCCACTAGTATCCTAACTGACACAGTCAAAAGTTTCGCATCCGTATCGGAGATGCGCGAATCGCCAGATAAAAAATGGTTGTTGATCCGGCATTCGGATGATGATCATTGCTATAGTGATATGGGATATTGTCCCGAAATGACGCGCGAAGGTTATTTGGCGATGCCCTTCACTTTTACACTGATCGATGTATCTAATCCGAAAAACATCCGGTTTTCTGAATTAACTATCCCCAGTGACAAAACTACTCCACCCACCAAAGATCAAAGTGAATTTTTTTCGATTGTTGAATGGGATCCGGGTTCGCGTTTTGTCCTAATTAAACACATCGTTGGCGAAATGACCGAATATCTGAGACTCGATCGTAGCAACTCTGGCGAAGTTAAAAACCTAACGCGCGATTTTGGTATGCAGATTTCAGACCCGCATTTTTCGGGAACTAGTGGTAACGTTTTTTTCGCGTTGACTGGTACGGATCTGAGGAAATTTGACTATGGTAACAACACCGCTAGCATGCCGCTGGCTAGTAATGTTTGGAATTATCGACCCTACGAAAATGGCCGTTTAGCTTTAGTTTCAGTCGAAGAACAGGGAGATAAAACTATCCAAAGAGTCGGTATCTATAACGATGGTCATGTTACAATAGTGACAACTTACCAAGAGGCCGAACCGACCCTAGCGGTGTTAACGCGTTTTAACAATGTGGATTATTTGGCGATTGCGCGACGCGGAAGTATAGTGATTTACTCGAAACCGTTGGATCAGGATGAAAAAACACCACCAATTTTTTTGCACACTTCGGGCGGCGGCGATTGGCTGAACATTAGTCCGAATGGACAATTTATTTTGACGGGCTACCAGGGGAAGTTAGTTAGTTTTGACCTTGACACAAGATTTGGCTATTCATTCGAAGTTAAAGATATCAACAGTGCGCCGCAATGGCTTGATAATAGTCACATTGTCAGCACTAGCGACAAAATGATTACTTTTATTGAATTTGACGGTCAAAATCGCGAAGATATCGTCGGTGCGCACGGTCGTGTTACCTTGAGTCGCGATGGTAAATATCTGTTTAGTATCAGCGATGCTCCAAGCGGCGCGATGTTACAACGTTCAGCATTAGTGATTGATTAACGATTAACGTCCGCCGAAAATTTGCTCAAACAGTGTCGGCGGTTTGCCAACAATGTCGCCCTGAACAGTAGTAACAGCACTATCGTTTTGAGTGCTAGTAGCCAAGCTGGGATCGGGCGAAATCTGTTCGCCAATAACAACTAACCGTTGACGCGCTGTACCGGGTGGATCACAAGTAACTAGTGTGGCGTACGGTTTATTATCGCCAATGGCTAATGTGCTGACCTCATTTGGATTGATAATTCTAGTTTCACGTACCCGATAAGTGTAACGCTTACTCTGATAATCAAGATAAAACAGATCACCAGCACTCAAGCGGTTTAACTGAACGAAAATAAATTTATAATCACCAGGTTTGAAAAAGTCGCTAGAACTGTGACCCAAGAAAACCGCGTTACCATTCTGACCCGGAAAAGCACTAGCGCCAGCAATCGGGTAATGAATAACTCCGCCCTCAAGGGCTTTCTGTGAACTTTGTTCGCTAAGGTCGGTCAAACCATAAACAACCGGCGCATTCACATTAATTTTCGGAATGATAACGCGCGGTTCAGGACTGACAGGTTGGTCGTTGCCAGTGCCGACGATGATATTCTGACCGGATGTCGATCCGGGACTGACAAAGGAGCTGACTTGAGCAAAAATGAGTCCGTTATATTGAATAAAGATCGCCGCTAAAATCACCACAATCGCGCAAATCGCCGGGATGAAATGACGTGATTTGCGGACTTTGTTAGCGCTTTTTTTGACCCTACTTAGGATATCTTGCCGCATTTCTTCCATGGCTTCTTTTTGGGTCAACGTACCATCTTGAACTGCTTTGGCGGCATGTTCAGCAGCAGCTCTAGCGTTAAGGTGAACTGCGGCTAACTGTTGATTATAAGCCTGGTTCTGTTGCTGCATAGCTGAAATATAGTATTTCTCATAATATTTCTGGTAATATTCTTGCCAGGCTGAGTGGTATTGTTCGTGTGCGTTCTCAGGGCGAGGGCTGGGCGTGTCCTCTGTCTTCTCGGGAACTAAGTTGGTGGATGCTGGCTGATTAATCATTGGCCCACCGTGGCTAGTATGCGATAATGTGGGATTTGGCGCGCCATCAAGACCAAAAATCTGATCAATTTGTGACCGGATGACGTTAGCTGCACTTGCCTGCGAATCCTCGTGGAGTGGCGGCACTGGTGGCAAAGTCGGCTGGTTCGCCGGTGGTGTAGAATTGGTTTGATCGTCAGTTGGATTCATAGAAAAGCCCAAATCAGACGGGCTCACTTATTCATTATTGTGGTGGGCGAGGAGGGACTTGAACCCTCACGAGATTACTCTCACAAGATTTTGAGTCTAGCGCGTCTACCAATTCCGCCACTCGCCCACGGTGATGCCCGCTAG
>WQTP01000029.1 GCA_009786195.1 Candidatus Saccharimonadota bacterium | reverse complement strand
GGTGGCAAAATGAAAGCTTTTCTCGCCTTTTTCAAAAAGGAGCTCGTGGAGAATTGGCGGACTTATCGGCTGATTATTCTGCTTGTTGTGTTGGTTCTGTTTGGGATTATGAGTCCGCTGATTGCCAAACTCACGCCCGAGATTTTGAAATCCCTGGGCGATACCGGCATGACTATTCTTATTCCCGAACCGACGTGGGTGGACGCGTGGATGCAGTTTTTTAGCAACATCGGACAGATGGGAATTTTGGTGCTGATTATTGTTTTTTGCGGTATCACGGCCAATGAATTTAGCCGTGGCACGTTGGTGAATCTGCTGACCAAAGGGTTGAAACGCCGCACGGTTGTCCTGTCCAAATTTCTGTCCGCTACGCTGACATGGACGGTTGGTTATTTGATTTGTTTGGCGGTTTGTTTTGCGTACACGGCGTATTTTTGGCCGATTGGCGAGATGCACCACGTCGGCCTGACGTTTGGCGGTTTGTGGCTGTTCGGCGAATTGGTGATTGCCCTGTTGTTGTTTGGCGGTATATTGTTCAAGAATGTTTCCGGCGCGCTGCTGAGCTGCGGTGGAGTGATTGTGGTTGCTAACCTGCTGTCCATCATCCCCGGATCGGAAAAGTTCAACCCGCTGTCGCTGGCCGGTGAAACGTTGAAACTATTAACCAACGAAGCCGCCGTAGCGGATTTCGCCCCAGCGTTCATCATTTCGGGTGGATTGGTTGTGGCTTTGATAATCGCAGCGATCGCGGTGTTCAATCGGAAGCAGGTTTGAGGGATTCTGCTGTTATTTCTTCCCTGTTGCGGTTGGGGGTGGGAGTTGGTTTTGTGAAAATAGTTATATATTTAGCTATTCAATTCGCCAGCTCACAGCGCCAATACTACCAGCCAAATTCTTTTTTATTGTTTCGGTGTATAACTTAACTTCATTGTTGGGTACTTGGATGTTAAATATATCTAGGAAACCTGTGATGAATTGTCTCAATGGCCATTCGTGAGCGATTGAAAAACCGTTGCCATTCGTCAATAAAGTATACCGATTCGCTATATAGGCAAATTCATCAATCATCTCGTCAATATCAGTAATAGGAACGGTTGCTTTGCTTCTGTAGGAATCAAAATTAAAGCTGATGCCTGAATCACTGATATACTTGCGAAGTTGTGGATCCTTTGGCGCAGCGCCATTTTTTATAAACTCTCGCTTAATGGGTTGCGCATCTTTGTGAAAGCGCTGTTTTTGATAATCATCAATGATTTTATATTTCCCGACAAGCAGTTTGTTATGACGACCATACATCTCTTCCTCAAATATTTTAGCTCGTTTAATTAATGATTCGGACTCTTTATGAATGATCTCAATTATATCAGGCTTTACTTTTTCGTAACCACGACGAAGATCATTATTGGTAAGTGCTTTTTCCTCATGCTTACCATCCATCCCAAATGCTATGACCCTTTCAAACATCCATCCAGAAATTTTTGTCTGACCTTTGTGAAAGTTTACGAAATTCTCAGCTGATAGGTTGGCTATTTGTTTTATAAAAAATCCACCGGAGTTTTTGTCGTTTGGCGAAAACAATACGCGCAGACTTAGCATTAAACTGTCTTCGGCCGAACTCAGTAATTCGGATAAATGAAGTGAGGATAATTTACTTCCCCCGAAACCAACCCCTACAATGTCTCCGTTTTTATTTTTATTAACCCGATATGCTTTTTCGTCTTTTACTAGTTCCACATACAACAAGATCAATAGATCTCGGTAGATGATCCTCTTTAGAACTTCGATAAAATCACGCTCAAGATAGTTTTTGGTTTTGTCTTTTCCAAAAAACCTATTGTTTATCCCGTCAATCGTCATCTCTGGCCCGGCATAGACTTAATGTTCCAAATAAGAATTGCAACAAATGCATTGTCGTGCTTCTTAGGTGAATTTCGAACTTCAGTGTTAAGTAATAATGAGACAAAAGAAAAAAGGCTGAGTGGCGTGTCCATCACATTTCTCCTTCTATTATCCTAATTTCATCGGCGGTGAGGTTGTGGAGTTTGTAGACGAGGGTGTCGATTTGGTGGTCTAGGGATTTGATTTCGCCGGCGAGGGTGGCGAGGCGGGGTTGGTATTTGTTCCAGAGTTCTAGGAGGTCGTCTTTCTGGGCTAGGGTTAGTTTGGTTTTTAATGTGGAAACGAAGTCGGCGAAGTTGAGGCTTCGCCAGCTGTTTGGCAATTTTACCGTGCCGTGATGATAATCGTGATGCCAAGATTGGATGATTTGAATGAACGGCAAAATATCGTCAGTAGAGATGGTTTTTGCCTTTTCTCTTAGTTTGTTGCGACCGAATAAGTATGACATGTCTTTTATTCTACCACAATTTCACCCCTCGGCGAATTGTGCGTTGTAGAGGTCGGCGTAGAAACCGTTTTTCGCCAACAGGTTTTTGTGGCTGCCTTGTTCGATGATGTCGCCGTCCTTCATGACTAGAATCAAGTCGGCGTTTTTGACGGTGCTGAGACGGTGCGCGATAACGAAACTGGTGCGACCTTTGGTTAATTTTTTCATGGCACTTTGGATCAAAACTTCCGTACGAGTATCGACCGACGAGGTAGCTTCATCCAAAATCAACATTGGTGCATTAGTTAACATCGCCCGAGCGATGGTTAATAACTGTTTTTCGCCCACTGAAATGCTTTCGTTATCTTCTTCGAGCTTGGTTGCATAACCATGCGACAGACTTTTAACAAAATGATCGACATGCGCCGCCCGTGCTACGGTTTTTACCCGCTCGTCGCTAGCGTGGATGTCGCCGTATTTCAAATTATCGTCAACAGTACCACTGAACAGCCAAGTATCCTGCAACACCATGCCGAACATTTGACGAACATCGCTGCGTTTCATGTCGCGTGTGTCGACGCCGTCGATTTTGATGCTGCCTTTTTGCGGATCGTAGAACCGCATCAGTAGGTTCACGATGGTTGTTTTTCCCGCACCAGTCGGACCGACTATTGCTACTTTTTGTCCCGGCTTAACGTGGGCTGAGAAATTTTTGATAATAACCTTATCTTCTTCATAGCCAAAGCGTACATTTTCAAATTCAATTTCTCCATGAATCTTTGATAAAGTTTTCGCATCCGAATTATCCGGTGTTTCTTCTTCTTCGTCAAGGAAATCGAAAACTCGCTCGGCCGCAGCCACAGTCGATTGCAATAAATTAGTAATTTGCCCGATTTGCACAATCGGCTGGCTGAATTGATTCATATATTGAATGAAAGCTTGGATATCACCGATGGATAACTGTCCATTGAGCGCCATCCAACCGCCAGCTACTGCCGTCGCTACGTAACCAAGATTTGAAATGAAGTGCATAATCGGCATCATCAAGCCAGAAAAGAATTGTGATTTCCAGGATGATTCGTAAAGTTTGCCGTTTATTTCATTGAAATTATTTTCTGCTTGTTCTTCGGCGCTGAACACCTTAACTACAGTGTGCCCAGCGTAGTTTTCTTCGATATGACCGTTCAAAGTTCCTAAACGATTTTGCTGATTCTTGAAATGCTTTTGCGAACGTTTGGTGATAAACGCTACGAAACCAAAACTCAGCGGCACAACCACCAACGCGATGAGCGCCAGTTGCCAGGAAATCCAAAACATCATTGCTAAGAATCCAATCACCGTAATAATCGACGACAGAGCCTGCGATGCCGCCTGGTTGAGCGATTGACCGATGGTATCAACATCATTGGTCACACGACTCAGAACGTTGCCGTATTGATTTTTATCAAAGTAACTAATCGGCAAACGATTAATTTTCGCCAACAAATCTCGACGCAATCTATAGGAAATTTTCTGAACAATACCAGTAAATATCCAACCCGAAATGTAATTTGCTAGAGCTGAAAGGATGTACAACATTATCAACAATAGAGCGATTTGACCCAACACTTCATAGTGGAATTTGGGTTGTTCGCTGAGGTCCAAACTCTCGATAAGTTTACGCTGCGCTTCTGGCACTTCGGAATAATTCGTTGCGTTTTGATCGCGATTCATTTCGCTGACACGTTGCATTTGTTCTGGGTTTAACTGACCCGATTTGGCCATTTTCTTTAAAGTATCGGGCAATTCAGAAATAGTTGTGCCGACGGGTAGTTGAATATCGCCCAAATTTTTCCGAACTGCATCATAAACTTTTCCAGAAATAAAGTCGTCAACGATTTGATTAGTCATGCCACCCAAAATTTTGGGGCTAGCAATCGAAAACGCGGTCGCGATAATCGTCAGAACAATAGTAACGGCAATGGAAATTTTGTATGGTTTCAAAATTCCCGCTAATTTCTTTAAAGATTCTTTGAAATTCTTTGGTTTTTCAACTAACATTTGCCCCGGAGGACCGCCGCCCATTGGCATGCGTCGTCTGTTTGACATCTGATTCTTGTCCATCAGCGCGCCCCCCTAGTTAGTTTCATGTCGGTTTTTAATTCTTTTTCGCTGAGCTGCGAAGCGGCAACTTCCTGATAAACTTTACATGATTTTAAAAGTTCCGGATGTGTGCCGATACCAGCAATTCGACCCTTATCCAGAACAATAATTTGGTCGGCGTGTTTGATGGTGCCGACGCGTTGCGCTACGATTAGCACTGCCGCGCTTTTGGCGATTGTTTTCAAGGCCTCGCGAAGCGCTAAATCGGTGCGAAAATCAAGTGCTGAAAATGAATCGTCAAAAATGTAGATTTCCGGATTTTTAGCGATAGCGCGCGCAATCGACAATCGTTGTTTTTGACCACCCGAAACGTTCGATCCACCCTGAGCAATGTGCGCTTCGAATTTACCATCGAGTTTTTCCACGAAATCGTACGCCTGGGCGATGCGGGCAGCTTGGCGAACTTGTTTTTCGGACATGTCGATTGCACCAAATGCAACATTGGAATTGACTGTACCACTAAACAATACGCCCTTTTGCGGCACAAAACCGATTTTTTGCATTAAATCTTTTTGTTCGTAGTCGCGCACGTTTACACCATCAACCAAAACCTGACCAGTCGTCGCGTCATAGAGTCTTGGTACTAGACTAATCAAGGTTGATTTACCTGAACCTGTCGAGCCAATAAACGCTGTTGTTTCACCTGCCCGAGCAATAAAGGAAATATTTTCCAAAACTGCTTCCTCAGCATCAGCATATTTAAATGAAACATTGCGAAATTCGACTGTGCCGCGTTGGTTTTCTTTGGCTTTTTTGGTTTTGGCGGCTGATTTAATCGACAAAGGTGTGTTCAGTACTTCGGTAATTCGTTGCCACGACACCATAGCACGCGGCACCATAATGAACGCCATCATTAGGAACATAAAACTTATCATCACCTGCATGGCGTATTGCATGAACGCCATCATGTTACCGATTTCGATCGCTCCAGAATCAATCAATCCAGCACCAAACCATATCACCAACAGAGTCGTAAAGTTCAAAATTAATTGCACTATCGGAAAAGCAATTATCATAGCGCGCGATACAAATAGATTGATTTTGACTAATTTGGTATTCGCGTTGTTGAATTTTTTTTCTTCGTATTTTTCGTTATTAAAAGCTCGCACTACACGCAAACCCGTCAAGTTTTCGCGCGTCACCAAGTTGATTTTGTCGATAAGTTTCTGTAGCAACTTGAACTTTGGCAAAACGAGAACGATAATTGACGCAACCAAGAGGAGCAACAATCCCACCGCCATCATAATAATCCAACTCATACCCGGCGCGGTTTCTAGCGCTTTTAAGATAGCACCGACGCCCATCAACGGCGCTTGACAGCTCATGCGCAAAACCAAAATAGTCATCATTTGGACCTGTGTCACGTCGTTGGTGGTTCGCGTGATCAAACTAGAAGTCGAAAATTTGGAAATCTCGGAAGTGGAAAAACTCATAGTTTTTTTGAACATTTCTTCGCGAACATCGCGAGCCAAACCCGACCCGACGCGCGAGGCAAAGAAACCCGCCACCAACATACCCGCACCACCAGCCAAAGCTACGACCAACATCAATAACCCCTGGCTCATAATGAAGTTTTGTTCACCACCAACGATACCGCGATTGACGATTTGACTCATCATGTCCGGCAATTGCAGAGCACTCCAAACCTGCAGACTCAGACCCGCAAACAAAATAATCACTTGCCACCAATAGCGGCCTAAATGTTTTAGATATTTAATCATCAAATATTTTCTTCGTTCTTAGTTTTTGACTATTTAGGATTCTGCCCATTGATTCATAATGTTTCTGCATGTGCTTGAGATGTTTGTTAAAAGTTTCTTCGTTCATAACAATCACCGATTGTTCGCCCGGCACGCCCATCACCATGACTTTGTCGCCCGGCCTGAAACCCAATTCTTCCCTAGCTTCGGCCGGAATAACCACCTGACCTTTGGGACCAACTTTTCCTACTCCATAGAACTCAAATTTGCGCATCATGTATAACATTTTATACAAGTTATACGAGTGTGTCAAGGGTTTTGGGGTCGAGTAGCGCGATGTTCTTCGCTTATTCACGAAAGAAATACTACGTGCTTTTGGAGGCTGGATAGCGCTTAGATGTCATACTGCTTCGCATTATGACATCACGCTATAATTGTCAAACCAAATATTTGACAATTACCGAACCTCCGGTTCGATTTCGCTCTGCGAAAATCAAAATTAAAAATACAACCGCGAGGATTGTATTTTTAATTTTGGCTCCGGAGGCCGGATTCGAACCGGCGACCAATTGGTTAACAGCCAACTGCGCTACCGCTGCGCTACTCCGGATTAGTCTGGTTTTCGCACTCCATATATTGTATAGCAAGAAATCTAAAAATACAAATAGCCGGTTCCAGTAGTTTTTGTATCGATTTTGGCAGACTCGCGCGTCATCAAGTCAGCATTAATATTTTTTGTCACATAATTGATAATATCGGAATAATCGTAAAGTCCCTTGATGGGTCTAACAATACTAATTTCGCCCAACATCCCAGTCGTCAACAAATTCGGACCGCCGTCAGAACGATTAACTAACGGTAATGATATCATACCGTTAGACTTGATATTTTTCGCAAGATCCATCAAAGTTTGGACTTCTGAAGTTTTGAAGTTAGTACGCAAATTGTCACCTAGCGCATCGAGTAGCGAATTGACAGTCACCGGATTGGTCAAAGTTCCAGCACTGAGCGCTTTTTGTTGCAGCGCGGCGAGGACTTTCTGTTGATGTATTTCACGGTCGAAGTTACCGCCCGGCAAACCGTAACCACCCGCAGAACCGCGCGCTCTGGCAAACGCTAGCGCCCGTTCACCATCTAAGTGCACCAACCCATTAGGTAATTTGAGTTTTGTTTCATAATCGTAAATACCACGACTGTCAGAACTTTCTACTACAACATCGATACCACCAACTGCATCTACAGCTTGAGCTAACGCTGACCAATTAGCATGAACGTAGTATTGTATATCGAGCCCTACGATTTCACCAGCGGTTTTGCGTAGTGCCGTCGCCCCTTTTTCTTCATCTCTACTATTGTCGATATAGGCGCAATAATAAGTTTCGTTAAGTTTACCCGCTGAAGTACCAAGCAGTTTTTTACAAGTGTGTTTGACGTAAAGGTCGCGAGGCAGACTGATCATGTAAGCATCATGTTCGTCTTGATCAACACTCACTATCATAATTGAGTCAGTCAAGAGTGCACCATCCCAAGCATCTTCTCTCATACTATAACCACTAGTACCGAATATTAAAATATTAGTGCGACCATTTTTGTCCTCAGCTAGGCGAGTTTTGCTAGTAAAGATATCCAATATGCTACCTTGAAAAATTTTGCCGCCAGTCATTAAAGCTTTGAAAACCAGCCAACCGATCAGAACGAGTAGCAACGCGAATATCACCACGAAAAACCACTTAATAATGCGACGAATCGGATGACGATGACGACGTTCGATACGTTTTTCTTTGCGATTTCGAGATCGTCGAAGTTTTTTAACATGCCGTGATTCTTTACCTGGTTCTGGCAAGTGATCCAATTCTGTCTCCAAGTTTTTTAATGATACTTCAACATCGGTCGATAGAACTTCTTCGGCAGAACTAGTTTCGATCTTTCGTAGTCCAATTTCTTGATTGGGATGCTCCTGAGTCAGTTGTGTTGAGTCTAAAAAAACTTGCCTGTCGACACCACTAGGCGGTACACTATCACGACGTTTCAAAACGAATCCGTCAACGGACCTTGTTTTCTTAAGCATGTTTAGCTATTGTACCAAAATAGCTATAGTCGGACAAATGTGGTATGATGCATATGATGAGAAATCGTGTTTCGTTGATGTTTGCGTTGTTTATGGTAGCTGGCGATGCTATGGCAGTTTTGGCAGCTTATGTCGTGGCTTATGTTCTACGCGTTCAAGTATCCAATGAACCAACTCATCAAATTGTGTCAGCTCATGAATTCTTGTGGCTTCTTTTGTTACTGTTGCCATTTATTATTGTAATGTTTAGTTTGATTGGTACATATCGTTCGGCGCCACAGGGCAAATTGGCGACAATTGGTCGGATTTTCTTTGGCGCCGGTGGCGCTATGTTATTTATGATCATGATTCATTATTTCATCAAACAACCTCTGTTCCCCAGCAAGTTAGTACCGATTTACGGTTTTATTTTTAGTATTATTTTCTTAAGTCTAGAGCGTGGTACGCTTTATCTAGTACGTTATATTCGACGACGACGGTTGATTGGTCTGATTGACGTAGTGCTGATTGGTGATAATAAGGTAGCTTTGGATTTGGCTGAAAACATTCGCCGTGACCGAAATTACAAAATCCAAGCAATCGTTGGCAATTCCAAAGCCGCTACCCATAAAACTTGGCGCGGAGCGATGCGGAATTTTAATCCTGATTTGATTATCCAGATTGCTACACGCGAGAATTCTGAAATTGATCCTGAAATTCTACAATTCGCCCAGGAAAATTATATTGATTTCAAATTCGTACCACGTGAAGTTAATGATCTACCTGATCGAATCGAATTGGAGTTATTTATGGGCGATCTGCCGATGATGAGTGTGCAACCAACGGCGCTGATTGGTTGGGGGCGCGTGGCCAAACGAACGCTGGATGTTGTGGTGTCTGGGTTGTTTTTGATTGTTTTTTCATGGTTGTATGTGATTATTTTTCTTTTAGAAAAGATTTTTTCACGCGGCGGTTCGGTTATTTTTCATCAGGACAGACTGACGCGTGGCGACCAAAAATTTCGCTTGTACAAATTTCGTTCACAATTTCCCAAATATGATGGTACTACGCCCGAGCAGGCCTTTGAAATGATGGGTCGTTCTGAGTTAATCAAGGAGTATCGTGATGGCGGCGACTTTCTGGCTAACGACCCGCGCGTCACTCGAATTGGTAAGTTCTTGCGCAAGACTTCATTGGACGAATTACCGCAAATTTGGAACGTGTTCAAAGGTGATATTTCCTTGGTTGGACCACGCGCCTTAATTCCTGAGGAACTAGATCAGTTCAAACAAAAACATACTGTTTTGAACGTCAAATCGGGCATCACGGGGTTGGCGCAAATCGCCGGTCGTCGGGATTTATCGTGGGAACAGCGTCGTAAACTCGATATTTATTATGTGCAAAATTGGTCGTTCGGTTTGGATATTCAAATTCTATTCAAGACCGCTTGGCAGGTTTTGACTGGGCGCGGAGCGAAATAAACATCATCAAAACCAAGTAAATATGCAGCGCATTTGGCAATCCACTAAAGAAAATCCATTGAATCAAGAACGCAGTAATAATCGCCCAGATCCATTTGTTTTGACGCGTTACGATGAAAAATCCTACGATTAGATTTATGAAAAGTAGTGCTCCGACCAACCCACGTTCGAGTAGGATTTCGACGAATTCATTTTGAACAATTTCGCGTGCATTTTGATCGTTGGTTTGTCCAGCCATGGACACACCCGCACCGCCCAAACCCACACCAAAAATTATGCGCGAAGGATTCTGCGCCCAAGTTTCCAACGCTAATTTCGACAATTTCAAACGCACATCGGTTGATTCGGCGACATAACCGTCATATTGCGGTTCGGTTTCGGACTTTTCGTCCGTCGGTGCTGGCGACGTTTTAGCGCGAAAATCTATTATTCCCATCGACAATTGATTTAAACTTTTCGCAACAGTTTGACCGAACGTTTCGTTAAAATTCGGATTAATAACGGCCGCGCCACCCTGCACCACCAGCGCCAGCGCAAAACTCGCGATGATGAAAATAACACTTAATATGATTTTTTTGAATTCGCGAATGTGCAAAATTATCAGAATCAGCGCGCCCACACCAAACGCAAAAATTGCGCCGCGCGAAAGTGTCAAAACTAATATTATACTTAGAAAAATGAACGTGAAATTACGTTTCCAACTAGTTTTTTTTGTTAGTATAAAATATAGTAATAGTAAAATTGGTGTAATTAATAATGAACCAAAAAACTGTGGTTCGATGGCGAAAACGTTCGGTCGCACAAAGCCGAATTGTTCGACCACGCAACCGGCGCACAACAAAGTTTCGCCCCTACTGAGCCAAATACCAACGAACATTTGCACGAGTGCTAAAATGCCCATAATGACCGCCGAGATGATGAGTATTTTGATTAAACTTGGCAAGATTTTTTTCAATTTTTCCGGCGCAGATATTATTGCTAAAAATACCAAAAACAAACATCCCAAAACGCCGAACGTCAAAACGCCGCGGGCAAAATTGTTGGTCCAAATGAGTGATATACCGCTCCATAAAACGAACGCGCCGACCGCCCAAACAACTCGGTTTTTTATTATTTTCCTACGCTGTTGCCAAATTTGCACTAAACCAATCAACGCCAAAACGACGACGTAAATCAAGGTTAAAGAAAGTTCGAAATTCATGGTTGCGCCCTGACCAAAACTCAACACTGGATGGTAAGAAAACCAAATGAAAATCGGCGACAGTAAAACAGCGATTTGCCAAACATTGAGTCTCGCACCGTCCAACTTCAACCAAATTTTGAGATGTTTTCCGATATTATTCATGAATACTTTCTTTCAAACATTTGATGATAAATTTTTGTAAACTTTGTTTAAATTGCGCTTCACTAAACAGTTCGGCCGAACGTGATACTACTCCACGATCAAATTTCGTTTTTTCAAATTTCTTCATAGCGTCAATCAAACTTTCCGTCGTTTGTTCATTAAAGAAAATACCGTTTTGACCATCCTTGATAAAATCCAGTGCGCCGCCAGCCCGTAGCGCGATAACTGGTGTTCCAGCAACTAGCGCCTCGATTGGCGTGATACCGAACGGTTCCAGGCTGGGGAAAATAAATCCGCGACTCGATTTAAGATATTTCACAATTTCGGATGCGCCATCGTATCGCGGTAAAAATTTGATATTGTTATGTCCGCGCGCTGTTTCGATCAAGTTTTTGTGCTCGGGTCCATCGCCAATTACTAACAATTTCTCATTCAATTTTATGCAAGCTGCGACCGCTAAATCAGTTCGTTTCCAGCTGGCTTGGCGACCCGCGATGATAAATCCTTCGCGCTGATTATTGGGAATTTTCTTGGTCAGTTTTTGCAAATTTTTCACATCAACCAACGGCCATAAAATTTCCGTTTCGCGATTATAATATTTTTTAATTTCCTCTGCAGCGTATGTTGAATTAGCCAGCAAGTAATTTGGTTTTTGCGCAGTTTTGAAATCAGTTTTACGCATCAGTTTGATTAAAATTTTTAAACCAAATCGCGCTAAGAAATTTAACTTACCAACACCGGGATTTTTGATATATTCGTCATATTGTCCCCAATAATATTGTGGCGGCGGACCCTGCAGATATGATATGTGTGTCGCCGTACTGGTTTTAATATTTTTCGCTTCGGCATTACAAATTGAAATAACCAAATCGTAATCGCTGAGATCCAGATGAGAAAAATAAAAGTAACGCAGCGGCGATATGAATTTACGAAGTGCGCGCGGAAAAATATTCAACCAGCCAGTGCGAATGTCGACATCCCTAAACTCACCGAACGTAGATTTCGCGCGAAACTGCGAAGTGTAAATCGGCGCAGCGGGAAACATTTCATGGACCGCCAGTAGAACTTTTTCAGCACCACCCACTTCGGTCAACCAATCACAAACCAGGGCGATTTTGAGATTGGATAAATCTGGTGGTGTGGTTGATTTCATAAAAGTTCTACTTTTCGTATCCGTTTGGATTCTTCTGCTTCCACGCCCAAGCTGTTTTGATAATTTCGTGGATATTGTCATATTTTGGTCGCCAGCCCAAGATTTCGCGCGCGGCCAAGGCGTCGGCGATCAAAGTATCCGGGTCTCCCGGTCGACGCGGACTGACTTTTGCTTTGATGTTGATGCCGGTGACTTCGCGAGCTGCTTCGACGATTTGTTTAACCGAAAAACCAGTCGCCGAACCGAGGTTAAAGGTATTCGACTGGTTCTTTTCCGCCAAATAATCCAGTGCTAAAACATGCGCGTCAACCACGTCCAACACGTGCACATAATCACGCACGTTAAAACCATCCGGTGTGTTGTAATCATCGCCGAACATCTCGACCATTTCGCGCTGACCAGCGGCGGCCTGGAGCACAATTGGGATGAGGTGCGTTTCAGGATGATGATCCTCGCCGATCGAACCGTCCGCTTTCGCACCAGCCACGTTAAAGTATCGAAACGCCACACCCTTAATACCATACGCCACGTCCGCCCAGTGCATTTGTTGTTCCATTTGTAGTTTTGATAAACCATAGGGATTAATTGGGTTTTTAGGATCGTTTTCCTTAATTGGAATTCGTTCTGGTACACCATACACCGCCGCTGATGACGAAAAGACGATTTTTTTAACGTCGTGGTCGCGCATTATTTCGAGAAGCGCGGTCATGTTGGTCGTATTGTTACTGAAATATTTCATCGGATCGGCCATGCTTTCAGCCACTTCGATAAACGCCGCAAAATGCACCACAGCGTCAATTTGATTTTCGACGAATATTTTATCGAGCGCAGTTTTGTCACCAATATTTATTTCATAAAAAGGCACATCGGCCGGCACCGACGCTCGATGCCCGTTCACCAGATTGTCAACCACGATCACGTCATAACCATCTGTGATTAATTTGTCAACCATGTGCGATCCGATATAGCCGGCGCCGCCTAAAACTAAAATTTGTGACATTTTCCTCCTTTGTCCGTAACTATTGTAACACGTAACGACCGCCTCGATATGGTACAATAATTTTGTATGAAAAAACCCTTGCTCAGCGTTATTATTCCTGTATATAACACGGGTGATGTAGTGAGTAGAATTACCAACCGCGTGCTAAAACAGCCGATGCGCGATTTGGAATTGGTGTTGGTGGATGATGGTTCGACTGATGATACTTTATCTGTTCTGCATCAGATCGCCAAACAGGACGCTCGGGTCAGAGTTATAACGCAAAAAAACGGAGGGCCGAGCGCGGCGCGCAATACTGGTCTCGATTCGGCGAAGGGTGAATTCGTCTTGTTATTAGATTCGGATGATGATATTGAATCGGATATGATACCACTAATGATGGAGAAACAACGATCAACTAACGCAGATTTAGTAACTTGTGTTATCAAAGAAATTTTTCTAAGCGGAAAAACTCATACGCCAAACATCGAGTCGCGCTCGGTGGATACTGCCAAACAAAACGTTGTGTTGTTCGCGCTGGATTCCATGGGCAAAGAAGGTAGTGTCATCTATAATCCATGCAATCGAATTACGCGACGCAGCATCATCGTGGATAACCACCTAAAATATCGTCTTGATTTGCGATTTGGTGAAGATTTGGCTTTCAATCTCGAATATCTGAGATATGCAAAAAGGATCGAAGTGATGAACCAAGCGCTCTATATTTATCATTGTGATACTGCGACCAGTGTTTTTTCCGAATCAGCGCTGAATCATAAATACCGCCAAGAAAACACGCGATTTTTGTGGAAATTCGCGAAATTGTCCGATGATCCTGCGGCACATTGCCTGGCGACCTGGGTGCAGACTAGGTGGTTTTTGAGTTATGCTAAACTTGTTTCAAAATCGAACTTGAACAAAGAGGAAAAGAAGCGTCGTATTATCCATGCCTGCGAACATGAAAAGTTGGAACGACCCGCGGAATTTAAATATCTCAGTAAAAAACGTCAACTAATTGTGAAATTGATTCTTCGACTCATCAAACATCCGAATCTTTTTTATCGATTCATCAAAACAGTCACGCCCCTATCCAGCGCTATCAAGTCGGTTCTATAGCGCGCTTCGTGAATTCGTGTTATAATCATAAATGGAAAGGATCTGATATGAAAATTCAAAAAAAGAAAACTATGCCGAAACCGGCCCTGGTTGCGCTGCTGGTGGTGACCTTTGTTTTGATCGCTGGCGCGACTTGTTGGTGCCTTCGGGAGAATGGTTTTTTCGATCGCTCTAACGATCAAACGAACCAACACGGCGACCAAGGCAACGATACACCGGGCGAGAACACCAACGATGATGATAAAAAGTTCGAAGAGGAATCGCCCACGAAAACCGACGAGGACGGTAAAAAAGTCGCCCAAATCACTATCGTGTACGCCGACCAAGATGGCGACATGTTTGAAGTGCGCGCCGGCGTTTATAACATAACAGAGGAAACTGGTTGGTGTGAGTTTGTTTTCACTAATCAAAACGGCCTGACCCTGACCCGAACTAGCACAGCTATTTTCACCGGCACGGGTACCGATTGTACACCTATAGACATTCCCATTCGAGATTTCCCCGTCAAGGGCGAATGGCAAATGGTTGTAAAATATACATCACCCACCGCCGCGGGGGCTTCTGAAATTAAAACGGTTGTGCTAAGGTAAATTTTTACCTTTTAACTAGTTTTTTCATAAGCGATATCGGTCCATAGGTAAAGAAAATGATTTTTCTCAACTGAACCTTTTGCGACCGCCCAAGCTGAGCAATTTCAGTGTGATGTTTTTTCAAAAATTCTCTAACTTGTCGGCGCATTTTAATACGATCCCTACCAAAAACGTTATTAAGCGCAAAACTATTGTATCGGCAAAACTTTTCCCAGTACGCTTCTTGCCATTTATCGTATAGTTTATTTTTCTGAAGATATTCAAACAACATTTGAGTGATATCAATGCCCGCCGCGCCTCGATCGTGGTGATAATAATTATAAAGTTTTTCTGATAGATAATAAACTGACCCGGAATTCATCAAGTAAACATCGTTAAAGTAGGCACCCTCGAAAAATTTGCCTTTCGGAAAAATAATTTTGTTTTCTTGGATATTTTTTTTGCGATAAATCTTGTTCGTCAGGGCCGCGTTTGTTTCGATAAACAAATAATTACCAACAGTTTGTCGACCCCTGAATTTCAATTCCAAATATTTTTCGACACTTCGATCGGGGTTTTTTGTTTCTTCAGAGAAAAATACATTCGTTCCACACTCCACCATGTCACAACCAGAATTCAGCAGACATCCGAGCATATTTTCGCACATTTTTGGTTGATAATAGTCGGTGCTGTTGCACCACATAATATAATCAGCACTAGCACTTTTGAGTCCAACGTTACGAACCTCCGCTATATTTGAGTTTTTTTGTGATATGAGTTTTATACGTTTATCTTTTGAAACATACTTTCGAAGAATGTCCGTCGACCCATCGGTCGAACCAGCGTCCACTATTACTATTTCCAAATTTTTATGTGATTGTTTTATTAGCGAATCTAGACACCTCGGCAGGAATTCTGCGTTGTTATAAACTGGTACGATGATCGAAATTTTATCACTATGTTTAGTTTTATTGTTTTCTGGTGCTAGAACAAATTCATTCAGCCAATCATCCCCCGCGACATTAAGTAGCGACCGAACTTCTTTTTCTCGTTTTACTTTACGCAAAGTACGAATCACCAAACCGAGTGTCGGACGAAAAATCCTAAGATAAAAATACGTAAAATGTGCGTGCTTGGTAAACAATCTGTACTTAAAAAAGAACTTCTGATTCTCGAAATATTCTCTTGGTATCTTTACGCCAGCAAAACGTTGGTTCATTTTCTTTTGATATTCTTTGAATCCGACACTTCGCATATGAATCAAGAAGTTGTGATCAGAAACAAATTCGCGCTCTTTGAGAAGTGAGATTAATTCATCTTTACCACGTTTCTCGAGATAAGTATAAATTGTATCGAACTCACTAAACAGCGCCGGAGCTTTCTTGGCGATGTTGTTCATTGAACTATTGGCGTTGTCTTGGCGATAATATAAATATGCTTTATTAATAAAAGAGACTTTTTCCGCCATCACCCAAACCTTATAGGCGAAGCCGGTATCTTGATACGACGCTCCCGGTGATGGTACGAAATTTATTTTGTTGTTTAGTAAAAATTCGCGCTCATAGATCGCCGACCAAATCGAAGGAATTTGATAAAAGATTCCGAATTCACCATCGCTCGGCTTAACGACTTTATTGTAATTTTTTTCGTCAGTCGCCACCACGCGAACAGTTGTGTGGGTATCTGTCCAATATTTATACCAGTTACTTTTAACAACCTGCGCTCGCTTCTTTTTGGCAAATTCATAGAGTTCCCCAAACATTTCTGGTCGAACAAAATCATCACTTTCCACGATGCCGACGAACTGCCCGCGAGCTTTCTTTAACCCACGGTTCATTGAATCGCCATAGCCCGAATTCTTTTTGTCCAGCAGGACAAACCGACTGTCTTTTTTAACATATTCCTTGATAATGTCTTTCGAGCCGTCCGTTGACCCGTCATTAATACAAATAATTTCAATTTCTCTAAGAGTTTGGCCCGCCAAGCTATCCAAGCATTCACGCAAATAACTCTTTACATTATAAATCGGCACCAAAACCGAAACTTTGATTTTATTCTCTCGCTTCATGTCTTATATATTCTAACATCTTGTGATACAATTTGAAACATGAAAAAACCTCTCATTAGTATCATCGTACCTTGTTATAATCGCGAACAATATATTGAGAAATGCCTGAAAAGTCTGCTCCACCAAACCATGTCAGAAATTGAAGTGGTTTTTGTTGACGATGGCTCGACCGACTCTTCTCTACAGATCGCTAAGCGTCTTCAAAAAAACGATCCTCGTTTAAAAATTCATACTGGCAAAAATCGTGGTGTCGCTATAGCTCGTAATATTGGGCTGAAAAACTCCCGCGGTCAATATATTATGGCCTGTGATAGTGATGATTTCTTTGAACCAAACATGTGTCAAAGAATGTATCGCACGATCGTCGATGAAAAGGTCGATTGCGTCATTTGCGCCATGAAAGTAATCCACACTAATAAGAACTCATTAGGTAGGGGTACTGATGAATACGTCAAGCTAAAGTTTAAGGGTAAACAAATCATTGATTGGAATAAGATTATTCACACTGATGTTTCAATACCAAACAAAATTTTTAAGAAAAGTATCATCGACAAATATCATATTTCTTATCCAGAGGGCCTGTTGTTTGAAGACGCCTTTTTCTGCGATCAATATTTCACCGTCTCAAAAACTATTTTTTACCTCGACGAAAAACTCTATAATTATGTTCGGCATGATGAAAGTATCATGAGTCAATCTTTTAGTAAAAAAGGAGGACAGGCTGCGGATTACATGAAAATTGCCGATAAAACCTACGCTTTTTTGCAAAAAAACCAACTCTTTGATAAATATATCGATTTCTTTTGGCATCGTTTTATTCAATACTACGCTTTTGCGCGTGATAATCTACGCGGGAAAGATTTCACTAAAATGCGCAAAGAAGCTCTTGATTTTATCGCAACCCACCAAGCCGCACTCGACCAAGCTTCCCCACATATCAAGCGAGACACCCTGAACCTCATTAAGAGGACCAGCAAGACCAAAGATAGGCTTCGTAAAATCACACCCCCGATTATCAAACGTGTTATTCGTAAAATTACTAGCTATAGCTAGGTCTTATATAGAAACAGTCTAAACGCTAAGCGTCGGTTTATTTTGCTCACTATGATAACTGCGCCAAAACTTACCACAAACGATGAAATCAACGCGACGAGAAACCAAATTGGTCTGCCGAACCAACTTATATAATTTCCCAAAATTCGAATGATAAAATAATGCAGAAAGAATATCCCAAAGGCAGCCGACGAAACATATCGCATAATTGGATATATCCTAGTTTCACGATCAAGAATTTTCTTCATCAATACCAAAATTAGCCCGGCGATAATAATGAGAAATGGATTCGTATACCAATCAAGCGGGTAAATTGACTGTTGTTTGTAATGAATCAAACATTGTATAGCAAAATTCAGCAACACAAAAGTTGCCAGCGCCAACGCAATCGCGCTCGTTTTAATCTTATGAACAATCTTTGAATGTGATAAGTAATATCCAACTATCAGATAAAACCCAGTCATGCCACCCAAAATTGGAGCCTGCAGTAGAGGGTTCTCATTTGTTATACTTAGCTCGTGAAAAACAGTGGGCATCACAAAACAAGTAGCGTACATTATCCCCAACGGAATCAGCATATTACGTAACGAAAACTGCTTCACGACTAATGCTATGAACGGCACCACTAGATACAGAATGATTATTTCTGGAATGAACCACATGTGCGGTAATTTTAGTGAGTCCAAGAAAAACACCTGACCCAGTAGTTCCTGAATAGAGAATCCACCTCCTGTATAGAGCAAGCTAACTACATAGTTCACTATTATCCATATTTCAGAAACGAGCAGTAGGGGCAAAAGAGATTTCTTGTAAAATTCACCTGGCGTAACTGACTTGCGCAATTGCAACGCACCACTTATCATTAGAAAAAGCGGAACACCCAGCCTGCCGAAATTATGTATGAATGTATAGATAAACCAATGAGACTGTCCTACATCAAAAGCCCTTTCTGCGACATGACAAAGCACAACGAGCAGAACGGCGAAAGCCCTCGCATAGTCAAGAAAATAAATCCTCTTGCTCGAGACATTAGACATACTTATACAATTTTATCACAAACTTACGGGAATATGTTTCGTAGTATAGGAATTTTCTTGACCAATAGCACAACCGTCACGCAAATTATATATGTCATAAATGGCACTATCAGGCGCCAGAGCAATCTATCGTTGCCCAGGTGAGTAACTCCCTGTTCATAATGCATTATGAAAACATGTAACAAGTATACGCCAAAGCTAGCGGAGGAAATTCGCGTGATGACTTTTGCTATTTTATCGCTGATAATTTTATTGAAATTAATTTTTTTAGTAATCAGGAATATTGCCACGGCCGGCACGACACCAGTAAAGGCAGTATAGCTAAATAAGGTCCTATTGGTCACACCATCAGCATACGACATGAAATATGTATAACAATATCTCAAAATCAAACACCCGACCGCGGCAATGATAATTCCCACGAACCACTTGGTCGGAATTTTTTTGGCAGTCGAAAGCAGATAACCTATTATGGGAAAAATAATAAAACCAGCACCAGTCAGCGGCAAAGCATAGGATGTATTAAATTTCAAACCGAACAAATCAAGTAGTGGCGGCAAAAGTGAATAGGTAAGAAATCCAACCCCCGCCAAATACCATAACCCCTTACGATGTTTTGGCTCAGTTAATAATGATAGTACTGGTAACGCTAAATAAATTGCGATTATCATGGGGAAAAACCAAAACACACCATTCATTTTAGTGAACATAAACATTTCATAGAACCAATGAAAACCAATTTGACCTTCATAATCACCTAGAAGCAAGTGCCAAACGAAATAAAACAGCATCCAAAAGATGAACGGAATGAAAATTCTCATTAATCGTTTTTTGAAAAAAGTTTTAGTGTCATACCTTTTGCGATACTCCATCAAAGTCGCTCCCGTGAGCATCAAAAATATGGGTACTGCGAAAAACGCTAAAACCTCAACCGCCAAAGCCCCCGCCCACGCCCCTGTCGGAGCAAAACCATGCACAATACCGTTATGATGTAGAAATACCACACAAATGATTGCAAAAACATTCAGGATATCAAAATAAATTATCCGATCGGGTTTATTATCTACTGATTTGCTCTTTGCGGTCATATAACATTTACTTCCCGAGTAGCTTTTTTGCCCCTCTTAGCGGCTTCGTCATCTTCCGAAACCTTGATTTTACAGTTTTCGACAATTCCCCCTCAACTTCAGCAATTCGTTTCGCCTGGAACTCTATCAGCTCGTCTTTTTTATTCATCTGAGAATGTAAATCATTAATAACCAATGAAGCGTACCCCACGAAGCCGTTTTCTCGCAGAGCCGTAAATGCTCGTTTGATGCTGCCGTCTAATTCAGTAGCAAGAACTTTGTCCGTAAGTGGTAAAATCTTTTCTTGAATTGAAATAATATCAGCATTCGTCAGTTTACCCCTAGTAATATAATCGTTAAAAACTCCAAAAAAATAAACTGCCATTTGATGCAATAGTAAATCATCGTACTTTTCCCCAAAAATTGCACGTCGTTTCGTAAGCATATCACTAATCAGATCAAACTTATTGATTTTTTTACCGTTGAAACTGTTTGAGTAATCGGTTAAGCGCAAAGAGTTTTTATTACCTTGTCGATAAAAATATAAAGTCTGATCAGTGAAAGCAGCGCCGTTTTTGACAGCTCGATACCATTGCGCAGACTGGAATTCATCTTCGTTGATACGATAATTCGAAAATTCCCAATCGAAATTTTTGAAAAGTTTACGATTGATAATCTTACTATGCGCCACCATCATCAACGCTTTACCCCAACCACTAATCGATTTTTCGATGACCCCATGGTGATTTTTTTCTACAAAAACTTCTCCAGAATCGTTACTCTTATCTTTTTTGATATCATCATTAGTATAAAACCAGCTCAGGCCGCACATCACTAAATCAACTCCAGTGTCCATTGCGATCCCTAACAGGATTTTCACATAGTTTATATCAACGAAATCATCACTATCAATAAAGCAAATCCAGTCGCCAGTTGACTCATTAAACCCATCGCGACGAGCATAATTTAATCCTTCGTTTTTTTTATGAATGACTTTGATTCGCTTATCTTTTTTCGCCCACTCATCACATATCCCACCCGAGTTATCTGTCGAACCGTCATCTACCAGGACGATCTCGATATCGCGATAACTCTGGCGCGTCACGGATTGTAGACACTCATCTAAGTGCGCTTCTACATTATAAGCTGGGATTATTATCGAAACCAAAGGATTATCATCCATGTTACTATTGTACTATAAAACCAAGTGCGGGGGTATTCCCAAACCAAAACGATTGTGCTAAAATAAAATCATGAGAATCCACCACAA
Source organism: Candidatus Saccharimonadota bacterium (assembly GCA_009786195.1). Lineage (GTDB taxonomy): Bacteria > Patescibacteriota > Saccharimonadia > Saccharimonadales > Saccharimonadaceae > WQXA01. Next base: position 1,351 of record WQTP01000029.1, on the reverse strand, counting down.
ATCTCGTTGCTCGCTGGGCGTCGGTTTAGTCGGCGTAATGTTCGCTGTAATAACAGCGGTATCGCTCGCTAGTTTTCACCCCACATCCCCAACCTCGACGGCAGCGGGCGGTTCGGACTTTCGGCCCGGGCGGATTATTGACGACGTTGTATTTTACAACAAAGATGCCATGAATGCTCAGCAAATTCAGGATTTCTTGAACCAAAAAGTGCCCGTTTGCGACACTTTGGGCGCCAAAATCTATAGCGGCACTAAAACTCGTGCGCAGAGTGGGACCGAGCGTGGTTATCCCCCACCCTATATTTGCTTGAAAGATTATCGTCAAGACACCCCCGAAAAAGTGGCCAGTAACTATTGCGATCTCTTGCCGGCCGCCACCGACCAATCTGCCGCTCAGATCATTTATTCCGTTTCCCAGGCCTGCGGCGTCAATCCGCAGGTACTGCTCGTCTTATTACAAAAAGAACAAAGTTTGGTCACCGACGATTGGCCCTTCGAGATCCAATACCGCAGCGCTACTGGGTATGGTTGTCCCGATACCGCGCCGTGCGATGCGCAATATTATGGTTTCTTTAACCAAGTTTTCCGCGCCGCCTGGCAATACAAAGTTTACCGCGCCAATCCCAACAACTACAACTATCGCGCTGGACGAAATAATTATATCCAGTACAACCCGAACGCGTCCTGCGGCGGTTTGAACGTTTATATCGAAAATCAAGCTACCGCCGGCCTATACATTTACACCCCGTATGTGCCAAATCAAAAAGCCCTAGAGAACTTATACGGCACCGGCGACAGCTGCTCCGCCTACGGGAATCGGAACTTTTGGAGATTGTTTGGGGATTGGTTTGGGAGTACTATGGGTCTCGTAACAGGCCCAATCGCCGATCGATATGATCAGATTAAGGATACGCTGGGCAGCCCGCTCGACGTGCAATACTGCCCTGATTCCGATACGTGCTGGCAAGAATTTAGCTATGGCGTAATTATTTGGAACAAACATACTGGTGCGTGGGAGTCGAAGGGTTCAATTAGAAAGCGCTGGAGCGAGTTGGGATATCAAGATGGTATTATGGGATATCCAACAGGACCAGAGGTGAAAACGAGCGATGGTGGCTGGTGGCAGTTCTATGAACACGGCGCAATCATTGGCAAGCCAGGTACAGGTTATTGGGAGTCGAAGGGTTCAATTAGAAAGCGCTGGGGCGAGTTGGGATACCAAGATGGTATTATGGGATATCCAACAGGACCAGAGGTGAAAACGAGCGATGGTGGCTGGTGGCAGTTCTATGAACATGGCGCAATCATTGGCAAGCCAGGTACAGGTTATTGGGAGTCGAAAGGTTCAATT
>WQTP01000028.1 GCA_009786195.1 Candidatus Saccharimonadota bacterium | reverse complement strand
TTTGGGGCGGGTGTGGAAATTGGTACAGGAACATATGAATCCCTCACCACTTTCTTCGAAAGAAGTGAGGGATGACGATGCGCTGTTGCGTTCGCAACATCGCACCGTCAAAAAAGTCACCGAGGATCTGGAAAAACTGAATTTCAATACAGCGATCGCGGCGTTGATGGAATATTTGAATTCCTTGACCAAAGAATCAGGAAAAGTTAGTCGCGAAAACCTGGAAATCCTGCTCAGATTACTAGCACCATTCGCCCCACATATCGCGAGTGAGTTATACGAACAATTGGGAAATAAAGATCCAATCGAATCCGTCGGTTGGCCCAAATATGATGAAAAATTCCTAGAAACTGACGAAATCACCATCGCTGTTCAAGTTAACGGAAAACTGCGCGGGGAAATGAAGATTGCTGCTACCGCCCAGCAATCAGAAATCGAACAATTCGCCCTTGAAATCGAAAATGTCAAGAACTTTATCGCGGGCAAAAAACCGACACGTATCATTTACGTACCAGGGAAAATTGTGAATATCGTCACTCTTTAACTTTGACTTGCGGAATTTGGGAAAATTCGTTAAAATAGAGGCAGATAAAACGAGAGGAGAAACAATGAGCAGTGAACCAAAAAAACAGTCTAGTCCGCGTAAGACTGGGTTGCGTCGCAGCCATTTAAAGTTAAAATTAGCTCGTAAGGTTAATAGTAAATCACCGGTTAAAGTCGCCACTACCAAACGCGAAACCGGCAAAAGGACAAAATAGCTCCGGGGTAAACTTTAATAACAGATTAAGCTAAGAGGAATTTTCCGAAAAATGGCAAGCAATCGGCACTTGGGTAGGATTATCGCCCTGCAGACGCTCTACGAATACGATTTTCGACGAGATTTAGGCGACAGTAGTGCTGATTTGAACGAGATTTTGGCACGTAATTTAGATCGTTATAATGAGAAAATTGATGATAAAACATTTGTCGAAAAACTGGTGCGTGGTGTAGCTAAATCAGCGAAAGAATTAGATACTAAGTTAGCGCCAGTAGCACCAGAATGGCCACTTAACCAGATTGCACTGATCGATCACGAATTACTACGCATGGCAACTTATGAGTTGTCCAAAATGGCCAAACTAGTACCACCAAAAGTTGTCATCAATGAGGCGGTAGAACTCGCAAAATCATTCGGTTCAGAAAATTCCTCGCGGTTCATAAATGGCGTCCTGGGAACACTTTGGCGTCAAATGAACGGAGAGGAAAAGACTAAATGACGAAACCTCATGATCATCATGCTGAAAATGCTGCACCAGATTTGACGACCATTAAGAGTGAAAACTACACTGATGAGAGTGATTTTTCAAAGTTAACTCGACCATTTTGGCGTAAACAACCAGCGATTAATGAAATTATCCGCGAGGCCGAAGCGGGTGGTGTAGTTTACCGCATCACCAAAACTGGTAAATTACAAGTTGTACTATTCCAAGATGTGCGCGATCGCTGGACCATCCCCAAAGGTCATATCGAAGAAGGTGAAACAGCGCAAGAATCAGCAATTCGCGAAATCAGCGAAGAAGTTGGACTGTTTGACATCGAACCGGTCTGTTGGCTCGGTAAGGTGAATTTTCGTTATCGTCGTGTCAATTCGCTGGTCATTATTAACATGCAAACTTATCTGTTCAGAGCTGGCAAAAACGACACACCGAAAAAAGAAGAATGGATGCGTGATGTACGCTGGTTCGACTTTGATGAAGCCATTGAGAAAATCGCTTACGAAGATGTGGCTAAGTTAGTTCTGTTGGCTCGTAAACGTCTGCGTCAAAGAGGAGAAATTACCTGATGCCCAACAAAAATCCATCTCAGAAGAAAATTCCCGGAGGACAGTTTGATCGCAGGGCCGAAGATTTGCCGATTGTACCATCGGTGGCGGGAGTAGATTTCACACCTTATCAAAAATTTGCGCGCGAAAAATTAGGTTTTAAATTCAAAAATCCGTCACTGTTGGTCACAGCGTTGACACATCGCAGTTATGTTAATGAACACCGAAAATCCGCCAAAGCTCATAACGAACGATTAGAATTTTTGGGTGATGCTGTTTTAGAGTTAGTCGCTACAGAATTTCTATTCAACAATTTCGAACAACCAGAGGGGATTTTGACTTCATGGCGCTCGGCCTTAGTGCGCACTGAAAGTATCGCAGCGGCGGGTACTAATCTAAGTTATGAACCGTTAATTCGTATGTCACGCGGTGAGAAACAGGGGTCGGAAACGGCTCGGTTACATATCGTAGCTAATGCGTTCGAAGCGCTAATCGGTGCGATTTACCTTGATCAAGGGTACGTAGTAGCAAAAAACTTCATTAACGTTCACATTTTACAACAAATTGATAATATCTTAGAAAACGGCAGTTGGCGTGATCCAAAGTCATATTTACAAGAAATCAGTCAGCGAATTGACGGCGAAACCCCTAACTATCGCGTACTGAGCGAAGATGGTCCTGATCATGATAAAACCTTCACAGTGGGTGTTTTTGTGACTGGTCGCGAAATTGGTCACGGTGAAGGTAGTAGTAAACAGATTGCTCAACAGAATGCCGCTCGCGAAGCGATTTTGACTTATCGAAAGAAAAAATAAATTAATTTATCCTAGTTGCATGATCAGCGGTCTTGCGAAAATCTGATCCATCTGCTACAATATGTCAAGAAACCGTCATAAATTTTCACAAGGAGTAAAATGTTAACGATTCGTTTGAGGCGTTATGGCAAGACGCATTTCGCCACTTATCGCGTGGTGGTTCAGGATGCTGCTAAGCACCCGTCCAGCGGTAAAGTTATTGCCTACGTCGGTAATTACAACCCGCACACCAAAGAAACCAGTTTAGATAAAGAACAGATTGAAAAATATCTGAACAATGGCGCACAACCTAGTCCGCGCGTAGTTAAACTACTGAGTGATGCCAAAATTAAATTACCAAGTTGGGTCAAAAAACCAAACTTAACCAAGACGCGTACTACTCGCAATCCGGACAAATTGCGCAAAAACCAACCAGAAGAAGTTAAGGTAGAGACTGTCCCTGCTGAAAAAGTGTCAGAAACACCAACCGAATGAAAACTTAAAGTTACTGTACAATTTGCACCACGCGGTGGTTTTTGTTACAATAGCACTAGCAGTTAATTTTAGCCAAGGCTGAGAAGGAGGAGTATGATTGAACAACAATTTATCGAATACGTTGTCAAACAGTTAGTTGATAAACCGGATGCGGTAGTTGTCGAGCGCATCGTCGACGATCGAGGTATTTTGCTTAAATTGACGGTAGCACCAGAGGATTTGGGACGAGTGATTGGTAAACACGGTGCAACCGCGCAAAGTTTGCGTAATCTGTTACGCGCCCTTGGTACTAAAAACGATGAACACTATAACCTGAAGATTATTGATGTTGACAAACCAGAGTCAGAACGCGAAGAAACACCACTGACCAAAACTACTTTCAAAACTGAGGACATTGCGACAGAAATCACCGAAAAAGTCGAGACTGTGGACAAAATTAACACCGAAGTTGTGGAAAACGAAAGCGATTTGGCGAAAAAGACTCGCGAAGAGCTTGCGGATTTGGATGATCTTGATATATAATAGTCGATAGTTCATGCGAGAACTAAACACGATGCGAGACTTATGCGTGTTAGAAACCCCCTGTCATTCGGCGGGGGATTTTTAATTGTGCTAAAATAGAAAAATGAGAAAATTTCAAATAATTACGTTATTTCCAGAGGTAGTTGAACCGTATCTAAATGCTGGGATGCTATGGAAGGCGCAGAAAGAAAGCGCAGTCAAATTCGAGCTGATCAATCTAAGGGATTTTGGTTTAGGACCGCGCCGCCAAGTCGACGATACAGTTTACGGTGGTGGAGATGGTATGCTTCTGATGATTGAACCGCTAGTGGCGGCCATCGAATCGGCCAAAAAAACTCAACCCAGCGCCAAAATTCTCCTAATGACGCCATCTGAGCATGTTTGGAACCAGACCGATGCAGAGCGATACGCGGATGCGAACGATGACCTAATTTTAGTTTGTGGTCGCTACGAAGGTTTTGACGCGCGCGTCGAACAGTTTGTCGATGAAAAAATTTCCGTCGGACAATACGTTTTGACTGGTGGTGAATTACCGGCCATGACGATTATCGACAGTATCATTCGATTGATCCCCGGCGTATTGGGCGGTGAAACTTCGGCCGAAATCGAAAGTTATAGCGACGGGTCTAATCTGGAATATCCACAATACACCCGCCCAGAAAATTTCCGCAATATACCAGTTCCCGACGTGCTTCTATCCGGTAATCACGCTGCTGTTGCTAAGTGGCGCGTCAAGAATTCAATAAACCCCGACAGAGGTCGGGGTTAAAAGAGGTGTGTGTGGTGGAGACATTGAGCAAACTTCGCCCAAGCGCTTTTTAAAGTTTTTGTTTGAATCTTTGCTCAGGCTCATCCTATCACGAAACACCAACAAAACACAAGCTTTTTTTCCACAGTTTGTAAAAATTACAACATACTTTAAAAAATGATTATGGTTGTGATATAATGGATCAGTAGAATTTTAAGGAGGTATTATGAGAATTATTGCACGCCCAGCACCCAAACCATTGTCAAAGAGCGCTCCAATACTCGGCTTGTTAGCGGCCAGTTTGTTAGCGGTTATGGTGGTATTACAATTGATCGGCTTGAACAAAATTTTGATAAGTTTGAGTGCTCAATTCGACGGTCATGACGATTGGGCAATTGCTGCGACTATCATTGTGCTGCTGACTGAACTCGCGGCGTTACCGTTCTTGCTACGCTTAAAACTTAGCTATCTAGCGAACATATTAGGTGGAATGGCGGCAGTAATGGCGCCCTGGATCTGGGTTTTGGTGGTAATTTGGTCAGTTGGTGAAACTGATATTGTCGCTTCACAGTTCGGCATTTTGGGTTGTTTTAATGTTGGTTGGTGGTTGTTAGCGCTCAATGTTCTGTGGTCAGGATTTAACTTTTACGTTGTGCGACAATTAAATATCGAAAAAATTTGGTACGACGCTATGGGTCTAAAACCACGCTCAGAAATAAAAAAACACCGTAAATGATTTATTTAAGTATTCTCTTGTGATACAATAGCCTCGGTTGTTAGGGTATGAGTGGGGCGTGGCCAAGTGGTAAGGCAACGGGTTCTGGTCCCGTGATCGTGGGTTCAAATCCTACCGCCCCAGCCAAAATAATAGATTGGACTCATTGTCCAATTTATTTTTTAAAAACTCTTTGCAACTACGATAGCAACAAGGTACAATATAGAACATGATCTTATCTTATCGAAGAAGGAAAAATGGAATACCACTGTCAGAGCAAAAGGGACAGAAGCGGTACGAGGAAAAAATAAGACAATTGGCCTCAATCGGGCAGGGAGAATTATATTCTCGATTAGAAACTAGTGAAAAAGGTATTAGTGATTCACAGGCGGCAGAAAAACTAGATGAATTTGGCAAGAATATTATCACAGCTGGACATAAAAGTACGACGTTCAGCCGGTTAGTGGATGCGATTGTTAATCCCTTCAACGCGGTGCTCATTGCTGTAGCGATCGTTTCATATATAACGGATAGAATATCAGGATCGAAACCGGATCTATTCGCTATCGGCATAATTTTAGGGCTGGTGCTATTGGCGAGTGTAGTAGCTTTTGTCCAGAGTCAACGATCAAATACAGCGGCAGAAAAACTGTCCAAGATGATTATGAACAACGCGGATGTTATTAGAGGTGGGGAAGATAAAGTGACGTTAATGGAAGATATCGTCGTGGGAGATATGATTAAGCTTTCAGCAGGAGATATGATCCCAGCGGATGTGAGATTCGTAACAACAAAGGATGCATTTATTGCCCAGGCAGCGTTAACGGGAGAATCAAATCCGGTAGAAAAATTTAGTAGTAATGATCATCAGCCAAAAGACAGTTTAACAGATTTAAAGAACATTGGATTTATGGGAACGAACGTGATTAGTGGTAGTGCTACGGCGATAGTGCTGGCGACGGGAAATCGGACGTATTTTGGCACAATGGCTAAAAGTTTGGGCGTGAATCCCAACAAAACGAGCTTTGAAAAAGGTGTGCGACAAATAAGTATGTTACTAATTCGAATGACTTTGGTGATGATCCCGGTAGTGTTCTTAATTAATGTAGTAACAAAAGGGGACATTCCGCAATCGCTATTATTTGCGATAGCGATTGCGGTAGGACTAACGCCAGAGATGCTGCCAGTAATTATGACGTCAACATTAGCGAAGGGCGCAGTCACTATGTCCAAGAAAAAAGTCATCGTCAAGTCACTCGGCGCTATCCAGACGTTTGGCGAGATGGATGTACTTTGTACGGACAAAACTGGTACACTTACGGAGGATAAGATTATTTTGGAAAAATACATGGACCTCAGGGGTGAAGATGATATGCATATCCTGAAGTACGCTTATCTTAACAGTCAATTTCAGACAGGTCTAAAGAATCTCCTAGACGTCGCGATTATTAATCGGGCCAAGGCCAACGGGCTGGAAAAAGTCCTGAAAGAACACGAGATGGTGGATGAAATCCCATTTGACTTTACACGACGCAGGATGAGTGTAGTGCTCGATGGTGTTGATGGTGAACGTCGACTGATTACCAAGGGGGCAGTGGAAGAGATTATGAGTGTTTCGACGAAAGTCAAAGTTGGCAACAAAATACGACCAATGACCGAAAGAGATCGAGAAGCAGCGATGGAAGTATATAACAGACATAGCCGGAATGGTCTAAGGATGGTGGCCATAGCGGAAAAGAAAGAATTGATCAAAAGTAATCATACGTTTACTATCAAAGACGAAAGTGATTTAGTACTAATTGGTTTTGTTGGATTTTTAGATCCACCCAAGAGATCAGCTCGAACAGCTATAGAAGCTCTCCAAAAACACGGTGTACGGACGGTAGTGCTGACGGGTGATAGTGAAGGTGTAGCAGCTAGAGTGTGCGAGAAAGTGGGCGTGAATGCTGCACGAATACTAACCGGTAAAGATGTTGATGCAATGAACCACAATCAGTTAAAACAAGAAATTAACAACTGCGAAATCTTTGCCAAGTTGTCGCCAGCGCAAAAAGAGCGCGTAGTCGCAGCTTTTCAGGCAGCTGGGCACACGGTAGGATATATGGGAGACGGCATTAATGATGCTCTACCACTTAATCGGGCGGATGTCGGTATTTCAGTAGATTCAGCAGTTGACATAGCAAAAGAAACAGCGGCTATCATCCTTCTGAGAAAGGACTTAATGGTACTAGAAGAAGGAGTTATAGAAGGACGACGAACATTTGGTAATATCGTCAAATACATCAAAATGGCGGTAAGTGGGAATTTTGGCAATATGGTTTCAGTGGTAGTAGCAAGTATTTTCCTGCCGTTTCTGCCAATGCTCCCCATGCATATTTTGACGCAGAACTTACTAAATGATTTTGCACAAATGGGTATGCCATTCGATAATGTGGATGCAGAATATATCGAACGACCACGAAAATGGGGAACAGAATCAATCCGCAACTTCATGTGGTTTATGGGACCGTTGAGCTCGATCTTTGACGTACTCTGTTTTGCCATAATGTGGTGGGTGATTGGAGCGAATACGTTAGAAACAGCATCACTATTCCAGGCTGGTTGGTTCGTATTTGGTGCAGTATCTCAAATCGTCGTCATCTACATGATTCGTACGGCAAAATTACCATTCGTGCACAGTCGACCATCACTCCCCCTAATCTTTTCAACGGTAGTCGTGGCGTTGGTAGCTATGCTAATAGGATTTAGCGAAATGGCGCAAGGATTTGCGATGACGGAATTGCCCTTAAGGTTTATACCATGGTTATTTGGTCTCTTAATTCTATACATGCTGAGTACGCAAATAGTCAAACGAATCTATACGAAAAAATTTACGGAATGGTTGTAAACAGATAGTCATGATATGGTAAAACAAGTTACATATTCCAAAAAAGTCGATCCCAAAACTGGACTACCGCTCTTGCAAGAAGAAAGTAAATTGCAATTTGAACCAAAACACGGACTGGCCTACTGGTTGTTCGCTAAACCAGTTGCGTGGTTATCAAAAATTGTTCTTCCAGTAAGGGTCAGCGGGCGTGAGAATATTCCTAAGAAAAGTGGTTTAGTGATTACCTTTAATCATATTTCCAACCTCGACGCGGTAGCTATTTCGGCGACAGCACCCCGCAGATTGTATTTTCTTGGTAAAATTGAATTATCGCGCGGATTAAGAGGTCGACTTTTCAACAGCGCGGGCATCATTCCAGTTGATCGCGCGCGTTACAACTCCGAAGCATTAAACACCGCCGTTCAGGTCTTAAAACGAGGCGGTGTGGTAGGTATTGCTCCCGAGGGTCGCACTAATCGAAGTGGTCAATTAGCACCGTTTAAATTCGGTGCTGTAGCGATGGCTAGTCGCGCCAAAGTACCGATCGTACCAGCGATAATCATTGGCAGATACATTCCTTTTATGAGAAAAATTTCAGTCGTTTACGGGCAACCTTTAATGGTTGATGAGAGCGATCTAAAAAGCGCCAACGAAAAATTGTGGTATACTATGAATAGTATGCGAGAAAAGCTAAGGGAGGAGTGTAAGTAGTGGCGAAGAAAATCAGCGCGCCGTGGCTCAAGCAGTACGGTCGTGTGCACAAGAAATCATTAAAATATTCAAACGAATCCATGTATGATGAAGTGCGCAAAAGTGCAGAAAGAAACACCAACGCAGTCGCTATTGACTACTTTGGCAACGAAATTAATTATGGTACGTTGCTGGCGATGATTGATCGCGCGGCGCAGTCGTTTATGTCACTCGGCGCCAAAAAAGGCGACGTTATCAGCGTTTGTTCGCCGAACGTTCCCGAGGCGGTAGTGGCGGTTTACGCTATCAACAAAATCGGCGCTGTGGCTAATATTTTTCACCCACTTAGCGCACCCAACGAAATCCGCGATTATCTTAATTTGGTTGGTAGTAAAATTTTTGTAACTATTGATATCGCCTGGCCAAACGTCAAACCAATCCTCAATGATACTGAAGTTCAGCAAACTATCATTATTTCGCCCGCTGATTCACTACCATTGTTTTCTTATCTAGGATATAAGTTATTAAAACCCAAAGAACTAAGAAAAACTCTGACCCAAATTTTGCTCAAAAACAAACGCGCTATGAGTTGGGAAACTTTCCTGGGTCGTGGACAATACGTGGTCAATGAAGCTTACGAAAAAATGTCGGGTGAAGATGTTGCGGTTGTGTTATATAGTGGTGGAACTACTGGCAAAAGCAAGGGTATTGCTCTGACTAATCTATCGTTTAACGCTACCGCCGCGCAGGGGCAAAACGCTTTTCCAGAACTGGTGGTGCCTGGCAATAAACTGCTCGGTATCATGCCGATCTTTCATGGTTTCGGTCTGGGGATTGGTGTGCACACGATTTTGGCCAACGGTATGACGATCAATATGTTGCCGAAATTCGATGCTAAGCGCTTTGACAAAATCCTATCCGATAGTAAACCAAATTTACTAGTGGGTGTGCCGACTCTGTACGAAGCGATGATTAAAAACAAAAAAATTCGCAAAATGGATCTGTCGTTTATCAAAATTGCTATTTCCGGCGGCGATAATGCGATGTTACCACTCAAAAAGGAAGTTGACAAATTCCTGGTGGCGCATGGTGCCGCGACCAACGTTCTGTTGCAGGGTTATGGTCTGACCGAGTCGATGTCGATGGCCTGCGTTAACTTGACGGATGCTAATCGTGACAGCGCGATTGGTTTGCCGCTGGCGGATAACTTTTTCAAAATTGTCGAACCGTTGACTCATATTGAAAAACCCTACGGCGAGATCGGCGAAATCGTAATTAGCGGCCCGACAATTATGAAAGGTTATGTCAACAACGACAAAGAAACTAACGAAACACTCCAAGTTCACCCCGACGGTCGCATTTGGTTGCATACTGGCGATATGGGGTATATGGATAAGGAAGGTTACATCTACTTTAGCGGTCGTATCAAACGTTTAATTATTAGCAGTGGTTATAATATTTATCCAAACGAAGTTGAGAGCGTCATCATGGATGTGCCAGAAGTACTACTAGCTACGGTGGTAGGTGTCAACGATCGCTATCGTGGGCAAATCGCCAAAGCTTTTGTAGTGTTAAAAACCGGTGTTAAACCCAGCAATCATATACACGAAAAAATTATGAAACAATGCCAACAGAATCTTGCTAAGTACAAGTGGCCGCGCTCGATTGAATTTAGAAAAACTTTACCAAAAACTAAAATTGGCAAAGTCGCCTACACAGAATTAACCGAAGAAGAAAACGGAGTAACAACGAAAACGAGGAAGAAAATATGAGTGAAATTCATGATCTGATAATTATTGGTGCGGGACCGAGCGCGTTAACAGCGGCGATTTATTCAACGCGCGAAAATATCAACACAATCTTGATCGAAAAAGGTGTTGTGGGTGGTTTAATGGCGACGATTGATAAAATCGAAAACTACCCTGGTTTCCCCGAAGGCGTCGAAGGTCTGACACTGGCCATGGATTTCCAGACGCAAGCCGAAAAATTTGGTGCTAAAATTGAATTAGCCGAAGTGCAAAAACTCAAAAAATCCGGCGATTTAATTATTGTGACCACTGATACGAGTGAATTCCAAGCGCGCACTGTTCTAATTGCGTCGGGCGGTGATCATCGCAAACTCAACATTCCGGGCGAAAGTGAGTACGCTCATTATTGCGCGACCTGCGACGGTGCTTTTTATCGTGACAAGAAATTAGTTGTCATCGGCGGCGCCAATTCAGCCATCCAGGAAGCGATGTTTCTAACCAAATTCGCCGCACATATTGATTTAGTAGCACGTTCAGAAATCACCGCATCCGAAATCTTGCAAAAGAAACTAGAAGAATACGTTAGTAGTGGTAAAATAACTCCACATATTGGTTGGACACCGGACGAAATTGTGGCGACCGACGGTCGAGTCACGTCCATAACCATGCATAAAACCGATGCGCCGGACGAAAAACAAAACATCAAAACCGACGGAGTGTTTATTTTCGCTGGGATTATTCCCAACACGAAATTCCTGACCGGTTCCGACGTCGAATTGGATGGCAGCGGTCACATTATCACTAACCAAGATTTAATGACCAACGTGCCGGGCATTTTCGCCAGCGGTGACGTGCGTTCCGGTGCTACCAAACAAGTCTCATCAGCCTGCGGCGAGGGCACAACCGCCGCCATAGCGATTCGCGAATATCTGAACAAAGTTTCCCAAAACTAACCATATCCTTTATAATATACATGTGAAATTTTATCAAAAATCGATTGAGGAAACTTTGAATGAGTTAAATGCTGGTCACGAGGGTTTAACTTCAAAAATGGCGGCCAAACGATTAATTAATGATGGCCCAAACCAAATCAAAGTCCGGGGCGAACCGCTGTGGAAGAAAATTATTGAACCATTTGCCAATGTGATGATTGGTGTGCTGGTGATGGCCGGCGTTATTTCCATTTGGCAGAAAGAACTAATCGACGCTATTATTATTTTTGCCATTATTATGATTAGCGCTGTAATTGCCTGGTTTCAGCAATGGTCAACAGAACGAATTTTGCGTTCTCTGAAAAAACGCGAAAATGAACTAGTCGAAGTTTATCGCGATGGTAATGTTTCAACTGTGGAAAGTGAAAATCTGGTACGCGGCGACGTAATAATTCTTCATGAAGGTCAGAAAGTACCGGCCGACGCGCGCATTATCGAGTCAGATAACTTACATGTAGATGAATCAATGTTAACTGGTGAAAGTTTGAGCGTCAGAAAAGTAGCTCACGAAATTAAGGGTCGTAAAGAAATCTATGAACAGATCAACATGCTGTTTGGCGGTTCGTTCGTAGTATCCGGCGCGGGTGTAGCGATCGTTACGGCGGTTGGTAATAATACTGAATTTGGTCTGCTAGCTAAACTAGCTGGTCAAAGTGAAACTAAATCACCAGTCCAAGAAAAGGTCGATAAATTAATCAAATGGGTAGTAATAGTCGTACTCGCGATGGCGGTGCTAGCTTTTGTCTTGGAATTAACCCGCGGGGTTGAACTGGTCGAAGCGCTACGCTTCATCTTGGCATTTTCAGTTTCAGCTGTGCCTGAAAGTTTGCCGATCGCCATTATGGTGGTACTGGTGCTCGGCATGCGGCGAATGGCGGCCAAAAAAGCCCTAGTGCGCAACATGCGAGCGATTGAAAATATTGGTTTGGTGACGACGATTGCTACTGACAAAACGGGTACGTTAACTCGCAATGAATTACGAGTTCAGGAAACCTGGTCGCCGCGGTTCAACCCAAACGCTTTTGCGTTGCAAATTTCTTTTACCCTTAACGTGTCCAAGGGCAAAGCTGGCGATCCGCTTGATACAGCGTTAATACTATATATGGGACAAAGAAAGATTGGTGTACCACAAGAGAACATACGCGCCAAGTCGATACGAACTTTGCCGTTTGATTACATCTACGCCATGAGTGGCAACGTTTGGCAATTTGGTAAGAAATTTGAAGTTTATCTCAAAGGTGCGCCAGAGAAAATTCTTGATCGTTGTAAAATTTCCGATCGTGAACAGAAATTAGCCGAACAAAAACTCCATGAATTTGCCAGAGAGGGTTTTCGGGTGGTTGCTTTTGCTAAGTTTGATACATCACAAGAAATTGAAAAGTTCAGTCAAGTGCCGAATCGTGAACTAGAGTTTTTGGGTTTTGTGGCAATTGCTGATGAATTACGACCGCGTGTAGTCGCGGCTATTCATGAAGCTGCTGATGCTGGCATACGAGTACGAATGATTACTGGCGATCACGCTGAAACCGCTTATCATATTGCGAGCAAAATTGACATTGCAAACGATCCAGCGCAAATTTATGACAGTCGAAAATTACTAAGTTTAAAAGCAACTTCCTTAGCAAAAGTTGTTGGGGCAGCTCACGTTTACTCGCGCGTTATTCCCGAAGCCAAACACAAGATTTTGACTGAACTAAATAAAACAGACATTACGGCGATGACTGGTGACGGTGTTAATGATGTACCAGCTCTGACTCAGGCGCATATTGGCGTGGCGATGGGAGCGGGTGCTGCTATTGCTAAAGATGCTAGTGATATTGTGCTATTAGACAATAATTTTCGCTCGATTGTTATCGCAGTGCGCGAAGGTCGTATTATTATTTCAAATATTCGGCGGATGTTGGTTTATTTGATTGCTACTAATGCTGGTGAAGTTTTAATCACGCTCGGGGCGCTCTTGGTCGGCCTGCCGCTACCGTTCGTCGCGGTTCAAATTTTGTGGATCAATTTAGCGACGGATACTTTTATGGTTATTCCTTTGGGTCTCGAACCGGGCGAATCTGATATCATGAAACATCCACCAACACGTCCCGACGCGCCGATCTTGTCGAAGTTTATGATCAGTCGCATCGTCATCACGGCCACTACTATGACAATTATTACATTGAGTATTTATACGCTATTTTTGAACATGCACAGCCAAGCTGAAGCACGCTCAGTGGCGTTTTTAGTTCTGATTATTATTCAGTGGGTCAATGCTTTTGTGATGCGCGGCGAAGCTGTCTTTTATAAACTATTCAAGATTAAAAACCAACCATTTTTTGTAGCATTACTTGTAACGATGATTTTGCAAATTACCATCATGTTTACACCAGCGCGTGAAATTTTACACGCGGTGGAGATTCATCCCGACTCAGTTTGGGCTTGTGCGATTGCGGCGCTAGCGATGACAACGGTCGTGGAGGTGCACAAGTGGATCGGTCGGCGCTGGAAACTAACTTAAGAATGAAACCTTGCGGGGTATTGCACAAAAGTCAAATCTATGCTAAGATAGAACCATCATGAGTGAGACGATGGTGTCAAACGGTGGTGAGTCATCCTCTGATGAGTGGAAGGACTTTGACTTTTCAACCGTTGATGTTGAGAAAGCGCGGGCGACGCGGGTACTACCAAAACAGGAAATTTTGCGTATCTTGGTAGTTGGCTTGCTTGGCGGCGCAGTGGTTTGGTTGATGTATCTAGCCCTGGAGAACTGGGCGATAAAATCGCTGTTTTGCGGCACACCCGATACAGCTAATGTCTGCACTAATGCTAGCCTAATTTCGTTTGTTATCGCACTAGTTGTCACTGGTATTATTGCGGCGACTATTCTCGCGTCGATGCGTGTCTTTCGGGCCATAGTCATTACGGCGGCGACATTTGTTAGTTTGGGCGCACTTTGGTCACTACTTAACACGCGCGGCACAGTAGTCGCGACCTTGTTAACAGCGGTTTTTGCAACTGGTTTGTATTTATTCTTCGCACTCATAGCGTCAGTTAAACGCTACGTCTTAGCGGCGGCATTATTGATAGTCCTAGTCACAGCTTTTTGGTTTTTAGCACAAGCCTAGCTAAGAAAACACGTTGAAAAAATCAATAATCAACAAACTTTTCGAGGTATAGTTCGTGTAATCTAATTGTTTAATTGTGATACAATAGACCCATGGAGCTAGTTACTATTGTTTTGCTGATTTTGGTACTGTTAATCTTATTAGTTTTTATATTCAAAAAACCAAAAGTAATCGATAGCGAAAAATTCTTGCAAAATGATCTAGCGAATTTGCGTCGCGATGTAACGACGTTGTCGGATAATTTGCGAAAAACTTTTGATGAAAAGTTGGATAAAACCCAAGATTCGATGGCGGCGCAACTGAGAAATTCGTCGAAAATCGTGGCGGATATTTCGACGCGCCTGACTAAACTCGACGAAACTAACAAACGCGTGATCGATGTGGCCGAAGAATTGAAAACCATCCAGAACGTCCTGACCAACGCCAAACAACGTGGGGGATTGGGTGAATATTACCTCGAGAGTGTCCTGGGCAACGTCCTACCGCCGAATATTTGGGAAAAACAATATCATTTCAAAAACGGCGAAGCGGTTGACGCGATTGTTCGATTAAAGGATGGTAAAATCTTGCCGATTGACAGCAAATTTTCCCTGGAAAATTACAATCGCATGGTCGAAGCGCCGAACAAAACCGAACGCGAGCGATTAAATACGGAACTAAAACGCGATCTCAAGAATCGCATCGACGAAACCGCCAAATACATTCGTCCGCTAGAGAACACGATGGATTTTGCTTTTATGTTCATCCCCAGCGAAGCGCTCTATTACGACGTAATAATTAACGATGTCGGCCAGGGCGGCAGTTCGCGCAATCTGATCGATTATGCTTTTAGTGACAAAAAAGTCATCATCGTCAGTCCGACGACGCTGCTAGCGTATCTACAAACGGTCATGCAGGGTCTCCGCAGTCTGCAAATCGAGGAACAGGCCAAAGAAATCCAAAAACGCGTCGGTCAACTCGGTCAACATCTATCGAAATACGAAGAATACCTAGCCAAACTGGGCGGCGCGCTCGGCACAACGGTTAATCATTACAACGCTGCTAGTAAAGAATTCGCTAAAGTCGACAAAGACGTAGTCAAAATCGCTGGCGGCGAAACTTCGGTCGAACCACTCCAAATTGACAAACCAAGGGACGAGTAATAAAACCGCCCCTATTTGCGGGGCGGTTTGGTTTGTTTTACACCTGGTTATTATTTGTTGCAATCGCAGCAACAAGCATCTTTCGCAATAAATCGATAAGCGGTGAAACCAGCAGTTAGACCGATCGTAGTGATACCAATATAAGTAAACACCGGCCACCAGAACGTCATAGCTTCTGCGCCGAACGGATTGATTGCTTCAAAACCACCAATAGCTGCAGCTACTGCTGGGTTCAAAATCACCGTTGCACCGCCAATCACTAAAGCGGCCAACAGCGACACACCAACAGCCAAGCCAGTTGCAACGGAACACTTCTTTTCTGAGTAAGTAGCGTAACCAATGCCGAGACCGAAGACAATCGCCGCGACTAATTCAAGTAGCAAATCGACCCACTCCTTATCAGCAGTCATCTCGTGATCGATGAATTGCGGCGCACTAATTCCCAAAGACTTAGCAGCGTCCTCGACGGTCATATCGTATTCATCTTCAAGATATTTCGCGACACCACCACCCTCATCAATGTCCGCAGCAGCAACGTAACCACTACTAGTCAAGGTGTCATAAACAACACTTTCAAGTGATGGATTCATTGCGGTGAATAAACCGAGCATTACCCCAAACGCTGCTACAGCACCCGCTACCTGCGCAAAAATATAAGCTACCATACGTACACCGTCAATTTTGCGATTAACGTACTTAGCGACGGTGATTGCCGGGTTAAGATGACCACCACTGACTGCACCAAAAACGATCACTAATGCGGCCAGGATCAAGGCAATAACGGTTGTCTCCATAATACCATTACCGGCCAAATTAATAATCGCGGCTGCCAGCACGAACGTACCAAAGAATTCCGCGAGCAACGCGCCAGGACGCAATGCTGCGATTTTCTCATTGAACGTTAATTTTTTACCACCCGTTTTTGCCGCTGCTGCAACTACCGTCGTTGCCTTTGCTGCGGGCTTTTTGGTCGCTGGTCGCTTTTTGGTCGCGGCCTTTGACGAAGAGGCTTTTTTTGTAGCCATCACTCTCCCTCCTTATAAGTTGACTTGTTCATTATAGCACAAACGTGATTTAGTACACAAGCGGGGAAGCGCGAAGATAGAATCTATAATCCATATTCCAACTTCTAATTCTAAATTCTATGTTAAAATATTCCCATGGCAATCATTTTTAATGACGAAAAACAACGATCCGAGCTACAACAGCGCATCGCAGCTGAATTGCGCGAAAAACAAGCCAGTAAGAGTTTGAACACTGATCTACGTGCACCAGAATATGATAACGAAACGAGCGCTTACCTAAAAAATACTAAATCAACCACGTCGCTGGCGTGGGTGTGGGCTTTGATTGGCGTGGGTGCAATTGGTACAATAGTCGCGGTTATAATAGCAATCAATTAAGAAAGGAACGGTTAGTGAAAGTATCGAAAATGCATCGAAGTTTAAAAATCGCGCTCTGGGTGCTTGGTGTGATCGTGACGTTGGCACTTCTTGGCGTCATCAGCTTAGCGGTGATGGCGTATCGAGCGGTTAGTGACTATCGCGGTGCTACGACGGTACAATTAAACGACGTTATTGCTGGGAAAACGACTGGTGTGCCAGCAGAATTGAGCGGTGTTTTACTGGGCGAAATGTTGAGCGGCGATTATAAACACATCAAAACTCTAGATAACGATTACAAAAAACTTTTAACTGATACTAAGAGTTACGTTGCAGCACTGGATGCACATAATGCTTTGGTCGAACAGTACAATGCTGGTATTAATGGCGAGAAACCACTTAACAGCGATCTCCTAAAATCAGTTAATAAATTACGAGCTGTTATGGAAAATCGTTTTCCTGACGAGAAAGATAGAGCGACGATGATTGGTAATTTAGCGACTAAAATTACTTCGAACACTAATTTTGATGCGGTCAGCATCGATATCGACGCGGTCCTACAAAACTGCGACAAATTCCTGGATGAATTACGTGAAAAACTGAACACTCGTATCGCCGAATTCCAAAAAAATGTGAATTAAAGTGCGTTATTTGTGGTACAATTGTTTCCGTGAATATTAGTGAGATAAAATCAGAGCTATTAGAGCGTGTCAAAGTGACTAGCGAACCACGTTCAGTTTTACGTGCGCCTGAACTGAAAAAGTTATATGCCGAAATCCCAAAACTTTCGCCAGAAAAGCGCGGCGAGTTCGGTCAGAAAATCAACGCGTTAAAACAAGCGCTCGAAATTGCGATTTCTAAGCGCGAAAATTCGGTCACGGACGAAAAGATCGAATCAATCGATATCACCGCACCGTGTGATATTAATCAACCTTTGACGCAATTGATGACGGCGGATCATGGTAGTAAACACCCGTTAATGACGGAACTTGAACGGGTTGTGCGGATATATAATTTGATGGGTTTTGACGCTATTGAATCGCGTCAACTCGACGATGATTATCATATGTTTAGTAGTTTGAATTTTCCGCCCGGACATCCAGCGCGCGATGGTTACGACACTTTTTATACCGAAGAAGGTTTTATTCCACCAGCACATACTAGCACAATGCAAAATCGGATTTTGCGAGAAGGCAAAACCAAACTCGAAGCCGGTGGTCAAATCGCCACAATTAGTTACGGTCGAGTTTTTCGTAACGAAGATCAAGATGTCACTCATGAACATACTTTATATCAATGTGAAGGGGTATTCGTTAGTAAAAATGCTAATTTGGGTCAAATGATTGCTGTCCTGCGCGAATTTTTTGAAAATTATTATGGTCAAAAACTTGAGATTAGAACTCAACCGGCATATTTCCCATTCACCGAACCAAGTATGGAATTTTTGATCAAGAAACCAAAGAGTTTGGGCGGTAAAGGTGACGGTTGGTTGGAAATGTTGGGTTGTGGTATGATCCACCCGAGCGTTCTAAAGGAAGCTGGTATCGACCCAACTAAATACCGCGGATTCGCGTGGGGTGGCGGAATTGATCGCTTAGTGATGCTCAAATATAGCATCGACGACATCCGTCATTTCGAATCAGGAAAATTGCGATTTTTGAAGGAGTTCCAATGATTCTTGTTTTCGGCGACAGTATTACACAGGGATATTACGACACGCAGGGCGGTTGGGTCGCTAGGTTGTTTGGTATGCTTGTGAAAAAATATGGTGTTGACGCTCAGGGAGTCTTTAATTTAGGCATTTCTGGCGATAACGCTAGTAAAATTAAAGCTAGATTTAACTTTGATGTATCATCCAGAGTGCGCAACCGTGACGATTCGATTATCTTTGACTTTGGCATAAATGATAGTGATCAAAAAGCTGGTAAGTTTGCTTCTACACCGGAACAATTTGCGCGTGACATCAAAGAGCTCGGTGATATAGCGCGAAAATATGTTGACAATGTAATATTTATGAACATAACACCAGTCGATGACCAGCGTGTTCAGCCAACTGCGTGGAACGGCGAGCTGTATTATAACAACGAGAGGATTGGGCAATTCAACGCCGTTCTTGATGAATATATCACCGCGGGGGGGGGGGTCATGATTGA